>JAJRQU010000011.1 GCA_024280095.1 Alphaproteobacteria bacterium
AACCAGATTTCCACTCATAAGACACCTTTTTTGCTATTTTTTTATGTTAGAAACTATAGCAAAGCCTGTCAAAGATTGACATCTTTATCATTTTGCTTATTGTGCAGCGCACGTTATATTTTTATTCAGGAAGCGGTACGACACCTTATGGGTTTTGATTATTTAGGATTAAGCGAAGATCTGTTAACTATAGTTGAGAAATCAGGCTATACTGTACCCACGCCTATTCAGGCGAAAGCCATTCCGGCCATCCTGCAAGGGCGTGATATTTTGGGTATTGCCCAGACCGGAACCGGAAAGACAGCCTCTTTTACCCTGCCGATGATCGATATCCTGTCACAAGGCCGCGCAAGGGCAAGAATGCCAAGATCTCTGATTCTGGAACCCACGCGTGAGCTGGCAACACAAGTATCGGAAAGTTTCGAAAAATACGGTGCAAAATCAAAATTGACTATGGCGCTGCTCATCGGCGGCGTTGCCTTTAAGGATCAGGAGCAGAAACTAGATCGCGGCGTTGATGTGCTGATTGCAACCCCTGGCCGTCTGATGGATCATATGCAGCGCGGCAAGGTTATGCTGAACGGCGTTGAAATCCTTGTGGTGGACGAAGCCGACCGTATGCTTGACATGGGGTTCATCCCTGATGTTGAGAAAATTTGTCAGGCCATGCCGCAAAAAATTCAATCGCTGTTCTTTTCGGCGACCATGCCCAAGGAAATCAAACGGCTCACCGATAAATTCCTGAAAGATCCCAAAGAAATCGAGGTTGCCGCCCCGGCATCAACCGCCCAGACCATAACGCAGCGCCTCTGTATGGTCAAAGGCGGCGAGAAGGAAAAACGGGACACGTTACGGCAGCTTTTGAAATCAGAAAAAATCAAAAATGCCATTATTTTCTGCAACCGAAAATCTGTTGTTAAAATTCTTGCCAAGTCCTTGGCTGTACATGGCTATAGTGTTGGAGAATTACACGGCGATATGGTTCAATCCATCCGCACAGAAACATTGGCAAAATTTAAAAATGATAAAATTCAGCTTTTGGTCGCCAGTGATGTGGCGGCGCGCGGGCTGGATATTCCCGATGTGAGCCATGTTTTCAACTTTGAAATCCCCAATAACCCTGAAGATTATGTTCATCGTATCGGGCGCACAGGCCGCGCGGGCCGCAAGGGCAGCTCTTTCACCTTGACCAGCCCTGCGGAAAAGAAAAATTTGAGCTTTCTCCATAAATTTCTAGGTAAAGAAATTCAGCTTCATGAACTGCCGGGGCAAGCACCGAGCCAGGCACCAAGTCAGGCACCAAGTCAGGCAACTGAGCGTCCGGCACCGGCTCATAAGAAAAATACCCCAAAGAAAAATAACCCAAAGAAAAATATCCCTGAGAAGAAGCCGTCAAACAATTCTGCTGATGTCGCCCCCAGCCCCACACAAAAAGAAACCACGGAAAAAGCGCCGCAGACAAAAGGGCCATCGAAAAACAAAAACAAACCTAATCGACATCAAAAATCCGAACCTGTCATTGGAATGGGTGACCATATGCCCGCTTTTCTACTGAGCTATGAGCCCCTAAACGACAAAAAAGATTGACGCCGTAAAATCCGTCTCTTTACCAAATATTAACCACCCTCCTTAGCTATTCATTAGTAAAATTCTGCTATCTTAACATCATAGGCAGAAGGATACTCAAGCCCCTCTGTGATAAAAAAATATAACTTACAGGCGGAATAGAAAATGACCTACTTAAAAGATAAACTGGATGTGGAATATATAAGAGAAACCTCGGATAAGGCACTGGACCTTATGTCTATACATAATGTCATACCATCGCCGTCAAATTATCAAGTCTGGTATCAATATGCCAGCGAAGAGAATTTGACTCTGAATAAAACTATCGATGACATGATCAAGAAAAAGAAATCATTCACCTCTAAAATCAGCAACAATATTTACGAACGTTTCTTTTCCAACGATCAGGAACAGTCCGCCGTCACAAATACTGGTATTGGGATGCAGGTCGAGCTCACCAAAATTGCCAAGGCCGTGGGTGAAATGAACAAGGGTACCGCAAAATTTAGTGCGACATTAAGTGATGGGCTGCGCGGCATGGATAATATTCCGGGCGGCGCTGAGCTTAAAAGTATAATCTCTGCTCTTGTAAAAAATACGGACGAAATGACAAATGGCAATAATTCTGCCCAACTGAAGTTGCAAGAATCAGCCAAAACCGTCCAAAAACTTCAAGTGGCCCTAGAAGCTGTCAGACAGGAAAGCCTGACCGATATGTTAACCAACATCGGAAACCGCAAATCATTCGAAGAAAACTTAAAAGAAGTCATTGAGCAAACCATCCGTGCAGACAATGAGATGTGTCTGGTTATCGGGGACATTGATCATTTTAAAAAGTTTAACGATACATGGGGTCATCATGTGGGGGATCAGGTTCTAAAGGCTGTGGCCCATTCCATGAAAACACGTATTGGGGATCAGGGTACAACAGCCCGCTACGGCGGGGAAGAATTTGTCATAATTCTGCCAAACACCGCCTTGGAAAAAGCGCAGGAAATTGCAAATAATATCCGTATTTCAATTTCTCAACGCAGTATGAAACGTAAAAGTACCGGCGAAAGTATTGGCAAAATAACCTGTTCTTTCGGGGTGGCAAAATATCGCATTAACGAACATCGCGATGACTTTATTGAGCGTGCCGATGCGGCTCTTTACAAATCAAAAGCCAATGGCAGAAATATTGTCACCACAGAAGATGAATCCCATGCCAATGTGGTTAAAATTGCCTGATTGTGAGAAACTAAAGGCACCTGCCATAGCTATTACACTTTACAAGCGATTGTTTTAACTTAAAATAGGCTTTTCCCAAAGATTTGGACCCAGAAATCAGGAAAAGCCTATGACGTTCTCAACTTCGGCCATATCATATCAAACAATGCAACTTGACTATGATGATACTGTTGCCATTCTGACATTAGCGCGTCCAGAAGCCATGAACGCCATGAACAGTCAGTTTTTTGAAGACTTCCAAAGCATATTATCTGAACTTTATCGCCCAGAAAATTCCGCGCGGGCGCTCCTTATCCAAGCCGAAGGAAAGGGCTTTTGTTCGGGAGCAGACCTTAAGGAACAAACGGGCGACATGCCGCCCAATCTTGGGGATCTCCTGCGGCGCAATTATAATCCCCTTATCACACGGCTAAAAGAACTGCCCATTCCAACAATAGCCGCCGTAAACGGCGCAGTAGCCGGCGCGGGCATGAGCCTGGTATGCGCCTGCGACATTGCCATAGCCGAGAGACAGGCTTATTTTGTGCAGGCTTTTGTCAATATAGCTCTTGTGCCTGATGCGGGCAGCACATATTTTCTGCCCCGCCTTGTCGGGCGGGCAAGAGCCGCCGAGCTTATGATGCTCGGCGAATCTCTTTCTGCGGAAATGGCACTTGATTACGGTATCATCTCAAAGGTCGTTGACAAAGAGAGCTTATATCGTGACGCCCTGCATCTTGCCAGAAAACTGGCATCAATGCCGACACAAGCCCTTATTGAAATTCGTCATTTGCTGGATGCCTCTGAACAAAATACATTGCCCGATCAGCTTGAGGCCGAAGCAATCGCCCAGCAAAAGGCCGCCCAATCAGAAGATTTTATGGAAGGCATCACGGCATTTCTGCAAAAAAGACCCGCGATATTTAAAGGGAAATAATAGCCCATCCCCATATATTCTCATTTTGTTCTCTTTTGTTCTTGACGGTGCTGCCGTCTTAATATAGAACAAACTAAGAACAAGGAGAATATTTATGGATATATTGTTACATTTAACAGGGCTGGTCTTCATACCATTGATGGCGTATATGTTATTCATGGGAATGCGAGATATTTTCTCAGAAATCCATCTGCAGTTTATGCCCCGCAAAACGATTCAGGGCCTTCATAAAATATCCTATGAAATTCCCCAAATCTATGAATTTACCGCCCAGAGCATTATCATACCTATTGTTTTAAAGAATCAAACACGCCCATTTCATAATTAATGCACCATTCAATCATATCGCGATATAATTTTTCAACCAGATCAGGATGGGCCCCTACTTCGTTAGCATGCGCTATGGCCTTGGCCACCACATCTTCGATACGCGCGTCATCCCGAACAAGGTTTCTATCCTGCTTGATATGGGCTGCCTGCTCCATAAACCCCTGCCGAATACTTAACAGTTCAACGATCATACGGTCTAATTGATCAATTTCGTTGCGCAGATCAGGCATATTGGAACATTGCGTCACTGAATATTCAATATTTTTTCTTTTATCACTAAAGACTTTATGGGCGGTCATGTTTGTTCCTACGAAAACTGCATTTAGAGGGCATGCATAATTCAGTTAACCAAGATATGTAAAGAGAAAATTCTTCGGCAGTCTTTGCTTTAAGCTATTTAATTTCTGTTCGTCTTAAGAACCAGACAATCTATTGTCTTGTCCCTAAGCTCATCACAGACTGACTTTGCAATGGCTCTCTCCTCAATTCCGCCCACAAAAAGCCGGAAAAGAGTCTTTCCATTGGCTAACGTTACCAATTTTACCAATGGTTCATAAGGTTCAAGAATACCCTTGCTGCGTTTTTTAATTTTGGTCCAACCCCGATTGGCAATTTTTAGGTTTGGATATGATGCAAGCTGCAATCTATATATCTTCTTGGGGGCATTATAGTCTTTTTCCGGGTTAACGTCCTGTGCTATATCCACCGGCTTTTGCGTATGAGCTGACATCTTGTCATTTTGCGAATTTTCCTCCTCTAGCAATTTCATGAGCTGGCGTTTTTTTGGATCTTTTATCATGATCGGCGCCGTGATCGGTTTTCGGTCAATTTGGCCCATATGATCTTCATTCGAAAAATCTTTAATGCCCAGAAAGATAGCCTGCGCCCGCTGACCAGCCTTCAAACGCTTCACCCATTTGTAATGCCTGATATTATTATTCATTTCCTCTTCGGTCATAAGAGAGCTGCCAATCTTACGCCCGGCGGCTTCCTCTCCGGATAACACATAAACAAGAACCAGATTCTGCTGCGCTTTTGTGACGGAATAATCAAGGTTTATGGCTTTGCTCAGCAACCTTATGGCCGGGGCATATTGTTCTTCAAAGGCAAATGACAAGGCCAGATTATTCAGCAATGAAATATTATTTTTCGCAAGCACCAGCCCCCTGCCATAATTCATCTGAGCCTCTTCCTGTTCTCCTTTAAGATCATGCGCAAGGCCCAGCATATTAAAAATACGGTAATTCTTTGGGTCCTGTTTTGATAAGGCCGTTAAATAGGGGATCGCCTCTTCAGGCCTATTTTTAGTGATGAGCATCTGGCCGCTGCCCATTTGCGCATCCATATTGCCCGGGTCAAGTTTCAAAACCTGTTCATAAAAATTTATCGCCGCATCCGTTGCGCCAATAGCCTGATATGTCTTAGCCAATCCTAAACGAGAAGAAATATGCTTGGGGTTTTCATTGGCCGCCCGTTGGTATAAACGCATGGCATTACCATAATCCCCGGCTTTCAAGAAGCTCTCCGCCATATTCATCAGCGAACCGGAATCAAAAGCCATTTCACCATCAACCCGCCGTTCCCCAGCACAGGCGGCCAGTATACCGCACCCTATAAGCAAGATGACAATTTTAAAAAATTTCTGGATCATGATAGCCCCGTTATTATCGCCGCATTGAATTTATGATATACCATACATCGAAGCATAAATCATAACCAGCATATCATTAGATAAAGTTTTCACCAAAAGTTAAAGATTTATTAAAAACTATGTTATAGCTTGCAGTATGTAGAAAACAGAAAAGGATCAGAATATGGTTGATATCGCATCCGCAAGTAGCACATCAAATCAAGTGCAAGTTGATAGAAGCAGCAGTCAGGAGAATATAGCTACTGTAAGAGAAACACTGTCAAATTCAGCAGAAGACTCAACGATTGAACGCAAAGAAGTCGAGTCCAGCACGGCCCCCGATGTCGGCAAGAATGTTGATGTACGCGCCTAGCGCCCTAAAATTTTGAACCTGAATATTCTTCTTAAAAAGTTTATTTTTAAATGAATAAAGGCACGAGCTTTCGCTTCATGCCTTTAATTTATTCCTATCATTGTGATTTTTTATCCGCATCCGGGACAATCGTCCGCAGATGCAATTCCCTCAATTGTTTATTGGAAACTTCGCTGGGCGCTTTCATCATAAGGTCTTCTGCCTTTTGATTCATCGGGAAAATAATAACCTCACGAATATTGGGCTCATTAGCCAGCAACATCACAATACGGTCAACACCGGGCGCAATCCCGCCATGGGGCGGCGCGCCGTATTTCAAGGCATTAAGCATACCTGAAAAACGTTCTTCAACCACTTCCGGGCCGTATCCTGCCAATTCAAAAGCCTTATACATGATTTCCGGCTTGTGATTTCGAATAGCCCCCGATGACAATTCAATACCATTGCAGACAATATCATATTGATAGCCCAGAATATCTTCCGGTTTCATGGTTTCCAAGGCCTCCATTCCCCCTTGCGGCATAGAAAATGGATTATGGCTGAAATCAAGTTTCTTTTCGACTTCATCATATTCATACATGGGAAAATCAACAATCCAGCAGAATTTAAACTCATCGTCACGGATTAAGTCCAAATCAACGCCAACTTTTGTTCGGGCCAATCCGGCAAGCCTTGCAGCCTCCTCCACTTTTCCGCAAGCAAAGAATACCCCATCATTTTCGCTTAAATCAGCGATTTTTTTAAGGTCTGCCAAACGATCATCATCAAGATTTTTGGCAATCGGCCCCAAGGCCTCCCCGTCCTTGAAACGTATATAGCCTAAGCCAGCGAAACCTTCTGCGCGGGCCCAGTCATTCATTTTATCAAAGAAACTACGCGCTTGTCCCCCCCCTGCCTTTGGCGCAGGAATTGCGCGCACTACCGAGCCTTTTTCAATGGCCCCGGCAAAAATACCAAAGCCGGACCCCCGGAAAACCTCTGTCACATCACGAATTTCGATGGGATTTCTAAGATCAGGCTTATCGTTGCCATATTTCAACATGCTTTCCTTGAAAGGAATGCGCGGGAATGGTGTTTGGGTCACTTTTTTGCTGTTGAATTCTTCAAACAAACCAATCATCAAGGGCTCAATTGCGGCAAAAATATCTTCTTGCGTGACAAAAGACATCTCCACATCAAGTTGATAAAATTCCCCCGGCGAGCGATCCGCGCGGGCATCTTCGTCCCGAAAACACGGGGCAATCTGAAAATAACGATCAAAACCCGCAATCATCAACAATTGTTTAAACTGTTGCGGTGCTTGGGGCAGCGCATAAAATTTCCCCGGGTGAAGCCGGCTCGGCACCAGAAAATCGCGGGCGCCTTCCGGCGAACTTGCGGTCAGGATTGGGGTCTGATATTCCCGAAAGCCAAGATCCACCATGCGGCGTCTCATGCTGGAAATAATGTCGGACCTCAGCACAATATTTTTGTGAAGCCTGTCTCTTCTTAAATCCAGATAACGATAGGTCAGCCGAACATCTTCGGGATAGTCCTGTTCGCCAAATACCGGCAAAGGCAGCTCGTCCGCTGTTGACAGAACATCCAGTTCCTCAATGAATAGCTCAATATGACCGGTAGGAAGATTTTTATTTATGGTGTCTGCACTGCGCGAAACCACTTTACCTTTCAGGCGGATGACAGATTCTGCTTTTAAAGCCTCGGCGACTTTAAAGCCGGCATTATCCGTATCAATCACGCATTGCGTCAGACCATAATGATCCCGAAGGTCAATGAACAAAAGGCCGCCGTGATCCCGTTTTCGGTGAACCCAGCCGGAGAGCAAAACGACTTCCCCGACATTCTCTTCGCGCAGCGCTTCGCAGGTATGTGTTCTATATTCGTGCATGGTAAATCTTCTAAATGTAAATCATCTGATTTTAATATGTAATTCATGGTGTTTTTGTGCTTTATTGCCCACTTGTCAAGTTATTCTTTGTGTGGCTCCGTCAAAATTGAGCCAATAACAAACTTCTAGGCCAATAACAAACTTCTAGGTAAGAGATTTTATGAGCGTAATTACCACCAATGACCAGCTAGTTGCCCTATGTGCACGGCTAGAGAAATCAGAATATATCACCGTTGATACAGAATTTTTAAGAACCAGCACCTATTATTCCAAATTATGTCTGATACAGGTCGCAAATGAAGAAGAATATCATGCCATAGATACTTTGGCCCCCGGCATTGATCTGGATCCATTTTATGCTCTTATGCAAAATGAAAATATCCTTAAGGTTTTTCATGCTTCCCGTCAGGACATAGAAATTTTCGTCAATGAAAAAGGCGTTGTGCCAAAACCATTGTTTGATTCTCAAGTGGCGGCTATGGTTTGTGGTTACGGCGACAGTATTGGTTATGAAAAACTCGTGGCGAGCATGGCAGGTGCAACCCTTGATAAAAGCACACGCATCACCGATTGGTCCCGCCGCCCCCTTACCCAAAGACAGATTGATTATGCTTTGGGGGATGTTACCCATCTTCGCGTAATTTACAAAAACCTGACAGAGCAGCTTGAGAAAAGCAACCGCAGTCACTGGCTCGACTCAGAAATGGCTGATTTGACAAATCCGGATACCTTTATAATCAAGCCTGAAAATGCCTGGAAAAGACTAAAAATCAGAAGCAGCAACCGCTTGTTCAATGGCATCGCACGTAAATTGGCCGAATGGCGCGAAAGCCAAGCCCAAAACCGTAACATTCCAAGAAACCGCGTGATGAGAGATGAAGTTCTCCTCGAAATTTCTGCTGTACGGCCTGAACATACCAATGCCTTGGGCAGTATCCGCGGCCTTTCCCCGCAGTTCAGCCAAAGCAAATATGGGGCGCAGGTTCTCGCCGTTGTCAAAGACGTGCTGGCACTGCCCGTTGAAAGTCTGCCGGTTCTGGCTCGCAGAAGTCCTCCTGCACAAAATACAGACCCTGTGATGGAGCTATTGAAAGTTCTGCTGAAAATGACCTGCCAGTATGAAAATGTCGCACCAAAACTCATCGCAACGGTCGAAGATCTTGAAAAACTGGCAGAAAATGATGCGGCGGAAATACCCGCATTGTCTGGCTGGCGATATGACTTGTTTGGCAAGCATGCTCTTGCCGTAAAACATGGGGAATTGGCCTTTGCCATGAAAGATGGTTCCGTCACCCTGATCGCCTTAAATAAATCCTCAGATGATTCTTAAGAATCTAATGGACGAAAGCACATTAAAGCTTATTCAATAATTCTAACTTTTTCTGTTAAATCAAATTCTTGAGCAACTTTGCTAAACCGCTTCAAAACCACTTCGTTGACAATGGCTTCATCTTTTTTGCGGATATTAAGGTGCAAAATACCGTCATTAACTGCCAGAGAAGCTGATTTGAGACCCTTTTCAGTCCCCCCGGAAATCCTTTGCACCAATCGCAGGGCAAGGCCAACCTTATTGGCATATTGAATATCATCGGGCCTCAATAAGGTTTCGACCTTAGCCGTTCCGCTTTCACCGGAAACACCGCCGTAACAAATATAAAGGGCGAGCCCGATAAAGGCGGCACCCCGGTGAGTGAGGCCCAACAAACGGCCATGCAATATCTCATATAATACTTTTTCTGACCTATATTCAGGATGCCCGCGCCAGCCCACATCGCTTAAGATTGATGCGGCATATCTTAGGCGGTTTGACTCAAAATCTTCGCCCTGAAATAAGGGATCAATCCAATTTTGGATGCGTTTTCCATGCTCAGAAAAGCGGCCATTCTTTTCCGCAATATCGTGGCAGGCCTCAAGCATAGGATCCAATGTCCGAATATCCTTGTCCATTGCCTCAAACAACAGCCCTTCCCGAAGGCCATAGCCGGAAAAAACAACGCATTTTGGTTTCAATTTCTGAACCAGACGGTTCAAAATATATGCCGATAGGGACAGAACTTTCAACCGCCGCGATGATAAATATGCACTATAACGCGTAAGCTCTGCAAAATGCATTTTTGATAGCTTCTCTGTCAGGTCAAGACATTCTTCCCGGCTCATAATATAATGGTGGACATTATTCAGGACATAGCCCGTCTCCATAATATGAATTTTTGCCAGAGCCCGCCAAGAGCCGCCCACCGCGTAAAAATTTTCGCGCCTTTTCTCAGCCCAATCAAGAGATTCCAAAGCCTTGTCAATATCTGCCTTGTGAGAAGATATGGTTTGACCATCCAGAGACTGGTATTTCATTGGGCCGATGGCAAAGCTGGCTTTTGCCATAACCCCCCCGTCCAGAATTTTGGCAAGCTCAAGACTGCCGCCCCCTAAATCACCAACAATCCCCTGCGCACGCGGCAGGGCACATAAAACCCCAAGGGCCGACAAACGTGCCTCTTCTTCACCACAAATAACAGCGACATCTAAATTGCAGTCTTCTTTAATTTTTTTAACAAATTCAGGGCCATTTTTGGCTTCTCGTACCGCGGCGGTTGCCACCACATTAAAAATCTTCACGGACATCTTATCAAGCATCAAATGAAACCGTTTCAGATTTTCAATAGCAGACTCCATAGCGCCATCCTGCATCAAGCCTGTTTCTTGCAGTCCGCGCCCAAGGCCGCAGAGAATTTTCTCATTAAAAATCACATAGGGCGCGCGTTTCAGACTTTCGTAAACCACGAGACGCACAGAGTTTGATCCAATGTCAATAACGGCAAATTTATTCAAAATTAATCTCTACTCTATTAAATGCAAGGACAATTCCTTACCCTCTATTGCTTTTCCCATACCGGATAAGCTTGGATTTTTTAAAAAATAATCATGGGCCGAAAAAGGTGCCTCTTCGGGCCCACGCTGATGATCTGGCCGATGATATGAATGATCTTCGCCCAAATGCCAACTTTGCACATTATCCTTCAGATTAGCCACCATAATTTGTCCCAAAACCTGTGACTTTACGGTCGGATTATCAATAGGGATTAACGCCTCAACCCGCCGTTCAAAATTTCGCGGCATCCAGTCCGCAGAAGAAATATACACATAAGCGCGATCCGACGGCATCGCATGACCATTGCCAAAGCAGATAATTCGAGAATGTTCTAAAAACCGCCCTACGATGCTTTTTACCCGAATATTTTCGGACATCCCCTTCACACCGGGACGCAAACAACAAATGCCCCGCACCACCAGATCAATAGATACGCCGCTGCATGATGCCTCATACAATTTATTTATCACAATCGGATCCACAATGGCGTTCAATTTGGCCCATATGCTTGCCGGTTTGCCATTGCGGGCAAAATCAATTTCACGATCAATCATCTCAATCAACTTATTGCGAATGCCATAGGGCGAAATCACCACCTTTTCAAGCTCTTTGGGTTTGGCATAGCCCGTTAAATAATTAAAGATATGAATGGCATCTCGCCCTAAGGCCTCGTCATCGGTAAAAAAGGACAAATCCGTATATACTTTCGCCGTAATGGAGTGGTAATTCCCTGTGCCAAAATGAACATATGTTCTAAGGTGCGTGTTTTCCCGGCGAACGATAACCGATATTTTCGCGTGGGTTTTTAATTCAAGAAAGCCATAAACAACCTGAACCCCAGCCCGTTCCATGTCCCGAGCCCATTTAATATTGCGCTCTTCATCAAATCTGGCCTTTAATTCCACCAGTGCCGTGACAGATTTCCCGGCATCCGCAGCATCGATCAACGCGCGAACAATGGGGGAATCCTCACTGGTACGATATAATGTTTGCTTAATGGCCACCACATCAGGGTCCTGCGCGGCTTGGCGCAGAAAGCTAATCACCGCATCAAAGCTTTCAAAAGGGTGATGAACAATAAAATCCTTTTCCCGAATAGCCGCGAAACAATCCCCACGCTTTTCTTTTAAGCGCTGGGGAAAACGGGGCTCTAGTGATTTAAATTTAAGATTAGGGAAATCATCTACGATCAATTGATCCACTTCGGCTATGCCCAGAACGCCGTTCACACTGATGATTTCTTTATCGGTAATTTTTAATTCTCTTTTGACCATAGCCAAGAGATTTTTCGGCATTTCGGAATTTACATCAAGGCGAATAACATGGCCGCGCCGGCGGCGTTTAAGGGCGCTCTCAAAAACTCTGACCAGATCTTCGGCCTCTTCATCCACTTCCATCTCACTATCACGGATAAGCCGGAAAATTCCATCTGCCTTAATGGAATAATTAGGAAACAAAAGCCCAAGAAACAATGTGATGCAATTTTCAACAGAAATAAAACGTACCTTTTCCCCCGGCAGGCGAACAAATCTTTTTGTTTGCCTCGGCACAGGAAGCAACGCCAGCAGCATTTTACCGTCATCATTATTCTCCAGCTCAAGAACAATGGAAAAGCCAAGATTTGGAATGAACGGAAAGGGGTGCGCCGGATCAACAGCAAGCGGCGTCAATATTGGAAAAACATTCTCCAGAAAATACTGCTCAAGCCAATCCATATCCTGATCGGTAATATCATGTGTATCAATAAGGTCGATGCCTTCAGCCCTCAAACCATCAACCAGCGTTGCCCAGCGGTTTTGCTGTTCATTGATAAGGTCTTCTGCTACGGCATTAATCTGATCAAGCTGTTCGGCCGGGCTCAAGCCTTCGTTGCTGATTTTTTCGACACCTGCGGTAATCTGCCCCCTGATACCCGCGACCCGCACCATATAAAATTCATCCAGATTGCTCCCCGATATGGATAAAAACCGCAGCCGCTCCAAAAGAGGGTGATTTGCGTTATTCGATTCCTCCATCACCCGCATGTTAAACCTTAGCCAGGATAATTCCCGATTTATCAATCGCTCATTCACAGGGAAATCATAGAACGGAAATATATTTTCTTTTTTAGTCTTGGACATAGCCACCTTCAAGTTTCAAATACATCCGCATAATTATAAGGCCAAAATATTTCATATTTGTGAAATATCCAAGCCTTAAATTTTATCAGGCCGATTATATCGCTCTAGTCCAGCAAATCCCGCACCAGAGGAATGGTAATCTTTCGTTTTCGGGAAAGCGACAGGCTATCAATTCTGCGAACAATATCACGGGCCGCTTCAAAGGATCTCTCGATCCTCAGCAAGAGATAGGCAATCACATCCATAGGGACATTAATCTGCCGATCCAGAAATTGTTTTACAATGACAGCGGCTAGCAATTCATCATCCGGCGGCCCAATTTCAATCGCCATAGAGGCCAATAGGCGTGACGTTAAATCTGGCAAGGTTACCGGCCAGTATTTCGGATGTTTCACGGCTGTCAACAACAACGATCCTTCATTTTCCTTTTGCCGATTATACAGGTGGAATAGCTGTTCCTGCATATCAGCCCGGCCAGCAATTTGATCTACGGCCTCTATGATCAAACAATTTGGCAGCCCTTGGGGATTGGCGGTGCCAATATCCTCAATCGCCATTCTTTTAGCTCCGGATTTTTGCTGCCATACATGGGACAAATGGGTTTTTCCGCATCCGGCTGCCCCATAAAGTATGGTGCAATGGCTATTGGGCCATTCAGGCCAGCAATCCACCCATTTCACGGCGGCTTCATTGGACGAGGTCACCAGATAATCCTCGGCCTCAAAAGCTTCGCGCACGGGAATATCAAAAGGAATTTGAACAGAAGGCATATTTAATCATTTCCTTAACGTCAAAATCCAGGAATTCTTTACCAAAGGCTCTATATTATGAATTGCCATATTATCAACCTGATCAGTTAAGGCCAGACCTTCCTGAACAAGCCTCAAATTTTTCTGATCCAGCGCCAGCGTAATTTGCTCCACATCGCCCGAATGTTCCATGTCAACCACCGCATTGCTCATCGTCATTCTTTTGATGACGATATTGCGGATCAGTGAGATATCCTCCAGCCTTTTTTTGATCGCGAACCAATCTTCACTTTGACTAAAATGAATATCAACATTCAAATGTGATGATGAATCAAAATGAATCATCACCTTTTCTTTCCACCTATTATCCAACCAGTATGTGGCCTTTTTGATGGCCTCATTATATAATTTTGCTAATTCATCCCTGCCAGTCTCATCCTCAGCCGCGTCATTAACCACGATGTTTTTATGCACAGTTTTGTTGCCATCATTGCCAATAATCACCAGTTCGATCACATTTTTATTCTGGCTAAAATCATATGTCACCCGGGCATCCATGACATAAAGATGACGTATATTTTTCTGCTCTGCAAATCTCTGGAGCAGAGAAATATCACCATTTTGGGCTTGCCAAGCCGTGATGGCCATACGATGCGCCAGCGAGGGGGCAATAACCCGCACCGGTACAAGGTTATTCACTTTATCATAGGCCTCCCAAGCATCCCGCCAGTCATTATTCTTTTCCCATAATATGACGGCACCATCTTTTTCAAGCAGAGCCAGAATGCTAACCCCATTGGATAATGTTTCTGCAAAAGGAATCTGCAACACGGACAAAAAATTGTAAATTTTCGCCCGACTAAAATGAACGGTAAAATCGGCAATATAGCGAACATGAGACGTCTTCTCATGGGCCACCTCAATGCCGCTGACAAGCTCGGTTACCTGCCCTGCGCTTAATTCCGGTAATTTGGCTTGATCTTCCTCCCGTATGATTTTACGGAATAGTTTTTCCAGCGCAACTCGTTCTGCCTTTCTTAAGGCTGCCGTGCTGGCGCGGCGGGAAGTCGCCGCCGTTTCATCCATTGAAATATTATATATGGTATAGATCTTAGGTATGAAACTTTGCGCCTCAGTCGTATCATCAGCCCAGGAAAAAACACTTCCTAAACTCAACAAAAATATTTGAAAGATGATATAATGTTTTGCAATAGCCGTAATCTTAATCAATTATTCTCGCCAATTCTATCTTAATGACATTCTGAATTTATACTGAAAAATCATAATAGGGCATCTTGTCATCACTATGGCAAGTATTTTATATTTTATGATATGAAAAAATTCAGAGAGCAATTTTCTATGGCAATTTTCTGTGGCAATTTCATGTGCGAGGCCCTATATCTAATGGCGTAAATTGTATTTTTTCAGGTGGAATAATGTGAACGATAAAAAATCCTATAGCTACAAAGATGCCGGCGTTGATATTGATGCGGGCAATAAACTTGTCGAAGCCATAAAACCCGCAGCGGCTTCGACCAAAAGATCCGGTTGCGTGTCTGGCCTCGGCGGGTTTGGGGCCTTATTTGATTTAAAGGCGGCGGGCTATAAAGACCCGATTTTGGTATCCGGCACGGACGGGGTGGGCACCAAACTTAAAGTCGCTATCGAATCCGGCAAACATGATACGGTCGGTATTGATCTGGTGGCCATGTGCGTTAATGACTTGATCGTTCAGGGCGCAGAGCCGCTTTTCTTTCTGGATTATTTTGCCACAGGCCACTTAAGCGTTGAAGCAGGCCGCGCCATCATTGAAGGCATCGCCGAAGGGTGCCGCCAAGCCAATACGGCTTTAATCGGCGGCGAAACCGCTGAAATGCCCGGCATGTATAAAGACGGCGACTATGATCTGGCCGGCTTTTGCGTTGGGGCAGTTGAAAGAGAAAATATCCTGACCGGGGACGGCGTCGAAGAAGGGGACATACTTTTGGGCCTCGCCTCCAGCGGGGTTCATTCAAACGGATTCTCCCTCGTGCGGCGTTTGGTGGAAGATTCAGGACTTGGCTATAACGACCCCTGCCCCTTTGATGACAAGAAAGATTTTGGTACGGCCCTGCTCGCGCCCACAAAAATTTATGTCAAAAGTACCTTGGCCGCCTTAAAGACGGGCCATATCAAAGCCATATCCCATATTACGGGCGGCGGTTTTGTGGAAAATATTCCGCGCATTTTGCCGGAAAATGTCTCTGCCCATGTGGATGCCAGCACATGGATATTGCCGCCAGTATTTGACTGGCTGCGCGAAGCCGGTAACCTCGCGCCCCTTGAAATGGCGAAAACATTCAACTGCGGTATCGGGCTTGTGATCATTGTAAAGGCAAGCGGCGCTGATGACGTTCAAAAAATCTTCGAACAACAGGGCGAAACAGTTTATAGTCTTGGCCATGTGGTTAAAAGATCAGAAAACGAACCGGCAACCATTGTTAACGGACAAGCTGGAAGCTGGGGTTACGATGCGCCGTGGCAAGCTCTTTCATCACTTTAGTTTCCTCAATAGGATAAGTCATCATGCTTGACGTTGCTATATTGATTTCGGGACAGGGCAGTAATTTACAAGCCTTGATAGAGGCCTGCGAAGAGCCTGATTTTCCGGCCCGCATCGTGGTTGTTATCTCAAATAATCCTGATTCTTATGGTCTGCAACATGCCCGCAAGGCCGGTCTTCCGACGGCCGTGATTAATCACCGTGATTTCGAGGATCGGGAAACATTTGAAAATGCCATTGATGAAGAGCTGAAAAACCATAAAGCCAAATTCATTTGCCTTGCGGGTTTTATGCGCATACTTGAAGCCCGCTTTGTCAATCGCTGGAAAGACAGAATATTGAATATCCACCCGTCTTTACTACCCGCCTTTAAAGGATTGCATACGCAGGAACGCGCGCTTGAGGCCGGGGTGCGCTTCACTGGCTGCACCGTTCATATTGTTCGCCCGGAAATGGACGACGGGCCAATCATATTGCAAGCCGCCGTGGCCGTTGACCCCGAAGATACCGCCGAAAATCTATCGGAAAAAGTCCTTAGACTTGAACATATCATTTATCCCGAGGCCCTCAAGCTCATGGCCATGGGCCGTGTCTCCATCAGCGGCAACAAAGCCATCATAGAAAAAGCCACCTACCACAAAGGCGGCCTCATCAGCCCCGAAATACTTTAATATACGCCCCCTTATCATTCCGCCGCCCTCTCGCCATTCCACCGAAGGGTGGAATTCAGTTTCTTAAAAAAAAGATGACATCAAAGATGACTTTTGTTTTCTGGTCTGGATTAAGGGGGGGGGGATAACAGTGAGCTTATTACGCTCATAAAAAAGCCGCTGACCTGAATGATCAGCGGCTTTTTTAAAATTATTAATCCAGAAAATTAATTCGGGAATTTAGCCGACAATTTCGTCTTTATTAAAGAAGAAATTGATTTCGATGACAGCGTTTTCATCGCTGTCGGAACCATGAACAGTATTTTCGCCAATGGAAAGCGCATGCGCTTTACGAATAGTGCCTTCTGCGGCATCCGCCGGGTTGGTTGCGCCCATAATCTCGCGGTTGCGGTTCATGGCGTCTTCACCTTCCAGAACCTGAACCACAACAGGTTCAGAAATCATAAATTCAACCAGTTCGCCAAAGAAAGGACGGTCT
>JAJRQU010000012.1 GCA_024280095.1 Alphaproteobacteria bacterium
GTGCAGATGCGAATACCAAGTTTTGCAAGATCACGGGCAATAGGCAATGTCATGCCGACAATGCCGCCTTTGGAGGCTGAATAGGCCACTTGTCCGATTTGGCCATCCATGGCCGCGACCGAGGCCGTATTAACCACAACGCCTCTTTCCGCAGTGTCCAAAGGCTCAAGTCCTGCCATGCGGGCTGTGGTTAAACGGATGACATTGAAGGTGCCGATCAGATTGACTTCGATGGTTTTTTGAAACGGGCATAATCATGAGGCACATTTTCCCGTCCAACGGTTTTCTCGCCAATGGCAATGCCGGCGCAGTTGATCAATATTCTGGCCTCCCCATGGGCTGCGGCACTGGTTTCGAGCGCATTTATGACATTTTCTTCCGAAGTCACATCAACATTTTCAAAACGGCCCTTAATATCGGCGGCAACCTGCGTTCCGCTTTCGCTGTTCATATCGAATATGGTGACTTTGGCGCCGGCCTTGGCAAGCCTGCGCGCTGTTGCTTCGCCAAGTCCTGATGCACCGCCCGTAACGATGGCTGATAATCCTTGTATGTCCATTTGTTTGCTCACCTCGGTTGAATTTAAGTGTTACTGTTTGGTAACATATTGTCTTAAGGCCTGTCTACTATGGATTTAAAAATGTCTACTATGGATTTAAATCTTTTGTAGCTGACGTCTTTTCTTTGCCTCGCGCAGGGCAATATATAATGTGGAGCCAGATATAATGAGGGCTCCTATGATGGTCCATTGATCAGGAATTTCGGCAAAAATAAGAAACCCCGCGAGGGCAATGAAAATCAGCCGAACATATTCAAAGGGCGTCACAATCGTGGCTTCGCCGTAACGATAGGCCTGTACCATGCAGACTTGTCCTATATAGGCGCTTAAACCCAAAGCCGCAATAAGAGCAAATTGATAGAGCGTTGGCGTCTGCCAATAGGCTATGGCCGGGCCGATACAGAGTAAAACGATAAAAAGATTTCCATAAAAAACCATAGTGGTGGTTGAATGATCTTTGGTCATTTTTTTGGTTATTACGGCGATGACAGCCATACTTAAAGCAGCCGTGAGGGCAATTAGCTGAACCGAATTGGTGTCTATGCCGGGGCGTAATATAATCAAAATACCGATAAAGCCGCACAGGGTGGCGATGATGCGGGGCCAGCGCACTTTTTCCGATAAGAATAAGGCGGCCAGTATCACCAAAAATAAAGGCTTGGTGAATTGCAAGGCGGTTACTTGCACCAGAGGTAAATGTACGAAGGCATAAAAATTCCCCAGCACGATGATGCTTAAAATAAATGAGCGTATAACAAGCAAGCCCGGACGCGGCGATTTAAAAAGCGCGGGGCCAAGGCGCGCATTTAAAATTAAAATATATAAGAGCGAGAAGCTGCAGCGGATAAGAACGACCTGAAAACTGCCAAGGTCTTTACCAATTGTGCGGATCAAGAGTGCGGAAATCGTTATTGTTACGCAGGCGAGCAGGATAAAGCCGATCCCAAACAGGTTATTGGTCTGGTCTCCCGTCATTGCTGCTTTCCTGTCATTTAATGAAATCGCCTTTAAGGGGTATGGTTGTCTTCCTTTCCCGGTGGGCGGTATAGGCCGCGCTGGCCAAGATAATGCCGCCGCCCAGGAAAGTCCATATATTCAAAAGGTCACCAAACAAAGTAATGCCCAGAATGGCCGCGAAAATTATCCGTGAAAAATCGATGGGCATAATCGCGCTTAAATCGGCCTTGGAAAGAGCCTTGGCAAGGCATATATGCGCCGTTGCCGCCAAAATTCCCATAAGGATAATATAGAACCATTGGTCACCCGATGGCCATTGCCAATAGAAAAGCGCCGCAATGAAGCTGATGGGCATCCCAACGATAAAGGCCATGAGGCTAACGATGGTAGCGCTGTCATGGCGGGTCAGTATTTTAACGCAAATCAATGTGGCGGCAAAGCAGAGGGCCGCGCCGAGGGCGGCTAAAATCCCGGCGTTTAAATCCTGAAAGCCTGGGCGGACGAGAATCATGACCCCGATGAAGGCAAGTGAAATGGCGAGTATTCGATGTTTGCCAATTTTCTCTTTCAAGATAAATACCGCGAGAACGGCGGCAAATATGGGGGCGGCATAGCTGAAAGCCACCGCATCGGCGAGGGGGATTAAACTGACCGCGAAAAAGGCCCCGATAACAGAGGTAATATTAAAAATCCCCCTGAGGATATACAGGGGATACAGGCCAGATGAAAAGGCCGGAAACTTAACCTTAAACAGGATTGGCAAGATCACCACCATGCCGAAAAAAGTTCGGAAAAATACCAATACCAAAGGGTGAATATCGCTCGATAAGTGACGGATGCACGCCCATAGCGCCGCATAAGAGATGCTATAGGCCAGCATATATAATGCGGCGCTGAAATAGGGTGACCTCTGGGTCATAAGGGTGAAATTTCTTTCTTATTTTTTTGTGAGCCACACTTTAAGACGCGCCGGGATTTCCGGATTGGGCAGGTCGGTTTTTCCCATCATGGCAAAGACAAAATTTTCAGCCAGAACTTCTTCCGGGTGAATGATATAATCGGTATTCTTGCCGATTGCCGCAAAGAAATCCTCAACGGATGCGGGGTTCAGGATTTGCGCCTTGCCCGCTGCGTCTGGATCCATAGCGCATTTTCCGTCGCTGGTGGTGACTTTAAGCAGGCCGAACCCGAAATGCCCGCCAAAGCCTCTCTCAATGCTGGGGTCAAAGGCGGGCCTTGCTGCATGAAGAAAGGTCATGATTGCTGACGGCATCCCATCAATGGAAACCGGCAGATAATAGCCTGTTGCGGGGACATCAGGATTGGTTAATGTCATGGCGCTGATTTGCTCATTGGCCGTAAAGTCACAAGGCATAAAGCCGATCAGATTATAAAGACTATGGTGGTTGTTCTTTTGCGCCCGCGTTAAAATATGAAATAATTCATGATAGAAGAGTTTTTCGGATAAAGCTTTGCCCGTTACGGGCAGGATAATGCCATTGGCGCGCGTATGGGGCAGGCCGCCTTCAACTTTGTTGTTGACTTTGATGAAGGTGACTTCTGCGGGCAAGAGATGCTGTATGGCGGCGAGGCGGTCTTTATTGGCTGCGATGAGTGCCGTAATTTGGGCCTTTTCCGCCTCTGTCCATTCGAGAATATTCGCGCTATATAAGGCTTTTAGGTCTTGCACTGTTTTATCCGCCGTGACAGAGGAAGTCCGAATGGCAATTTCGGCGGCAGACATACGGTTCATATAATTATCATCTGCGGTTAAAATTTCCTGACCGCGTTTGATATCTGCAAATGTATATGTCGTCGCCCCGTTATCGGCAGCATACGCCAGATTTCCCAGTCCTAATATAAGCGCCATCAACAACATTATTTTTTTCATTATAGTCTCCCTGATATGATCTGGTCTATTTTGAAAAGATCATATCAATATTAAGCAAGCGGGAAAGTAAAAAATAATTAAAGGCTAAACCCGGATAAATATTTTGTTGGGGTAATTCTTTTTGGAGGTTGCTATTATGTCGTAATGTTAATTTGGGTTGCGGGGGGAATTTCTTTGGTTTCTCGTTTTTCATTACTCTTATCTTTTAAGGCTGAAAGTAAATCTGCGGTTCTGAGGGTAAATTCGCGCAATGTTTCAAGCTTGGAGATCAGTGTTATAAAATTTTCCAAATTCGCATCAACCAAATTAGTCGCGTATTTTTCCCGGAAAAATTTATTAACCTGCTCTCGCGCAGAAAGCACTTCTTTGCGATCGTCTTGGTTCAACTGCCCGAGCTTTGTATCTGTGCCTCTGACAGTATTCAGGATATTGACAAGCTTGGAGAGCCGTTTAGCAACATTTCCGGTAAGGCCATTATTTTCTGCCAGTTCAGCAAGCAGGTTTTTTAAGGCATTCTCTATACCGCCCGCCCGAATATCATTCTTGGACAAAATGCCTTCAGGCTTGGTATCATCAATATTCTTTTCCGCTGAAAGAAATCCCGTGGTTAGGCGAATTGCGCTGATGGAAAGGGATATGGTGACGGCGGAGTTATGCCCTGTGATGTTTTGCCCATCACGACGGATGAGCTGATATTGGCTAATTCGGGAATCCGTAAAGCCAGCTTTAACATAGCTGGCCTGCGATATAGTCCCCGCGAAGGATTGTGGGCTGGTGACAGCCTCTAAAATAGGCAATATCTTGATCTCCTGCTATTCTGCAAGTAACGGCGCATTTTACGCAACCTTAAAAGTATGAACTATTCTCATTAACAAAATGTTACAGGGCTGATATCTATCACAGATCCTCAGCAACCTTGAAATTGGCCTCTGTTCTTTGCCTTGCCTCGTCCACTGTTACGCCCTGTGCCAATTCTGTGAGGGTCGCGCCATTATCATCAATGGTGAAGACGCCAACGTCAGAGATGATCATATCAACCACGCCCACACCGGTTAGCGGCAATGTGCATTCTTTAAGGAATTTGGCGCTGCCGTCCCGGGCGTTATGATCCATGATGACCACGACTTTTTTAACGCCGGCCACCAAATCCATGGCCCCGCCCATGCCCTTGACCATTTTGCCGGGAATCATCCAGTTGGCAAGGTCGCCATTTTCCGCAACCTGCATGGCGCCTAGAATGCTGAGCGCAATATGCCCGCCCCTGATCATGCCAAAGCTATCGGCAGAGGAGAAATAACTGGTGCTGTCAAGTTCGGTGATGGTCTGCTTACCCGCATTGATCAGATCAGGGTCAATTTCGTCCTCAGTGGGGAAGGGGCCCATGCCGAGCATGCCATTTTCACTTTGTAGGGTGACGTTAATGCCCTCAGGGATAAAATTGGCCACTAATGTGGGGATGCCGATGCCGAGGTTCACATAAAAACCATCGCGTAATTCCTGGGCCGCGCGCCGGGCCATGTCTTCTCTTGTCCAAGCCATGTTTATTCTCCTTGCTTGCGGGTGGTGCGATGCTCAATACGTTTTTCCAAATCCTTTGACTGGATGATACGCTGGACAAAAATGCCGGGGGTGTGGATTTGGTCGGGATCAAGTTCGCCTGTTTCCACCAGTTCTTCGACCTCTGCAATGGTAATTTTTCCTGCGGTCGCCATCATGGGATTAAAATTACGGGCGGTTTTGCGGAAAATAAGATTGCCTTCCTTATCGCCCTTCCACGCCTTAACCAAGGACACATCCGCGATGAGGCCGGTTTCCAGAATATATGTCTCGCCGTTGAAGTCTTTATGTTCTTTACCCTCGGCAATCAATGTGCCAACGCCCGTTTTGGTGTAAAAGCCCGGAATGCCTGCGCCGCCGGCCCGAATGCGCTCGGCCAATGTGCCTTGGGGGTTGAATTCAAGTTCCAGCTCCTTGGCCAGATATTGACGTTCAAATTCCTTGTTTTCACCCACATAGGAAGACACCATTTTTTTGATCTGCCGGGTTTGCAGTAAAAGGCCCAAGCCAAAATCATCGATCCCCGCATTATTGCTGATGGCGGTGATATTTTGGGTGCCGCTATCGCGAAGGGCCGTGATCAGATTTTCTGGAATGCCGCATAGGCCGAAGCCGCCGGCCATGATGGTCATACCATCAAACAAAACCCCTTCTAATGCGGATGTTGCCTCTGGATATGGTTTTTTCATATTGGTTTCTCTCTTGGATAAAACTGTCTGGATGCAAAACTTCTACCCCATATGCCAGATACAAAGCAACCAAGACTTTGGTGTTGGGGGGATTATTCTATTTTTACGCAGTCTTTTAATTTAACTCTCCCTCAATAAAATATTATCACCCTTGCCTTGAAGCTGCCGCATGATTTTGTTAATGTGCAGCGTAATATTTAATGTTTTTTTGAGGTTACCAGTTGAAAAGATTTTTTTGCCTATTTTTATCTTCCCTGATGGGGGTTGTTTTCACCACGAATCTTGCTTTGGCGGATAGTCGTCAATTGCTGGGAACATATCGGGATTGGGATGCTTTCATGTTGAAAAAAAACAATGGGGAAAAGGTCTGTTATATGATCTCAATCCCAAAATCATCTCATCCCAAAAGTCTCAAACATGGTAATCCTTTTCTGACCGTATCCCATAAACCGGCCCGGAAAATTCAAAATGAAGTTAATTTTGTTGTCGGTTATAATTTCAAGAGAAACTCACGGGTCACCATGAAAGTGGATAAAAGCAAAACTTATCGCCTCTTTACAGAGGGTGACGGGGCGTGGGGTGATGACGTTAAAAGTGACAATGCCATGACGCAATCCATGAAACGGGGCAGCAACCTTGTCATGAGCGGCGCAAGTGGGCGCGGCAATGCCACCAGCTACCGTTTTTCACTTTCGGGCTTTACGGCGGCTCATAACGCGATTACAAAGGCCTGTAGATAAAATATTCCCCCAAAAGGATAACCTTTTAGGGGATCTAAGGCTTTTAAAAATGCGAACATTACCCCTTGGAACAGAACCGACTGTTGTAAAGCGCCCCACACTTGATGTGGAGAGAACGATGGTTGGGCTTGACCGGTCAGAAATCATGGGCCGCCTGCGCCGCATCGGCATTCCCGAAAAACAAATTAAAATGCGCACAACGCAAGTCTGGCACTGGGTTTATTACCGGGGCGTGAAAAGCTTTGATGAGATGCTTAATGTGTCCAAGGATATGCGCGAAAAACTTGAGGATAACTTCACCATTGGCCGGCCTGAAATTATTGAAGCTTTGGTCTCCAAGGATGGTACCCGTAAATGGCTGATGAAATTTCCAGATGGCAATGAGGTGGAAACGGTCTTCATTCCCGATGAGACAAGAGATCGCGGAACCCTGTGTGTGTCATCACAGGTCGGCTGTACGCTGACCTGTAAATTCTGCCATACGGGCACGCAGCGACTGGTGCGCAATTTGACCCCTGCCGAGATTGTCATGCAGTTTCTGGTGGCGCGGGATCATTTGGGGGAATGGCCAACACCTTCTGAGGGCAGGGTGCTGTCCAGCGTGGTTATGATGGGTATGGGCGAGCCGCTGTATAATTTCGACAATGTGAAAAAAGCTCTTAAAATCATCATGGATGAACAGGGCATCAGCCTGTCGCGCCGGCGGATTACGTTATCGACGTCGGGTGTTGTGCCGGAAATGAAGCGTTGCGGCGAGGAGCTTGGGGTTAATCTGGCGGTTTCTCTGCATGCGGTGAATAACGCGGTGCGCGATGAGATTATGCCCATTAACAAAAAATACCCGTTGGAAGAATTGCTCGCCGCCTGCCGGGATTATCCGGGAGCCAAGGCATCGCGGCGGATTACATTTGAATATGTTATGCTCAAAGATATAAATGACAGTGAAGAAGACGCGCGAAATCTTGTTCGGCTGCTGAGAGAATATGATATTCACGGCAAGGTAAATCTTATCCCGTTTAATCCGTGGCCGGGATCCGATTATCAGCGTTCCGATGAGGAACAAATCAAGAAATTTTCGACTTATGTTTTTGATCAAGGCATTTCAGCGCCCATTCGCGCGCCGCGCGGGGAGGATATTCTGGCGGCCTGCGGGCAATTAAAATCTGAATCAGAAAAAATGCGCAAAAGTGACCGTTTGAAACAGCAAAAACAAAGTGAAATTTCCTCATGAAACTGACGTCTTTTACCGATTATTCAATAAGGCTAATGATGTATGTTGCGGTCAGAAACGACAGGCTGGTTTCAATTCGGGAAGTGTCAGAAGTTTTTGGTATTTCCCGAAATCATTTGATGAAAATCGTTCACAGCCTTGGAAAAGAGGGTTTTTTGGAAACGGTCAGAGGAAAAAACGGCGGTTTTCGCCTTGGTATGCCCGCCAAGCAAGTCAACCTAGGCAAATTAATCCGCTATACCGAAGAGGATTTAAATGTGGTTGAGTGCTTTGATGATAAGAACAATAATTGCAGAATCATTGAACGCTGCATGCTCGCCGGCGTATTGCAAATGGCCTTAAATTCATTTTTTGATATTCTGGATAGCCATTGCCTGGAAGACCTTATTGTGGGATTAAAATTTCCAGAGTTTATTATTAAAGAATAACGAAAAAAATAAATTAAAAATACAAGATTAACAATGAAGCCATTTTTTAATTTCAGAGGTCACGCGTCCCGCCGTTTTGCCGTCCCAAAGGTCGGGCTTGGTACCAGAACGCCATTTGCCCGCAAGCACGCGGTCGACATTTTCTTGTAAATCATCAATGGTGACGAGTTTATTCGTGCCTTCAGTTATCGTAATGGGCCGTTCCGTATTCTCACGCAATGTAAGGCAGGGAATATTGAGGTAGGTTGTTTCTTCCTGAATGCCGCCAGAATCTGTGATGATCAGCTTCGCAGATTTTACCAGACTCATAAATGGCACGTAGCTTACGGGTTCCACCAATTTCAGATTTTCAATGGCTTGAATATTGTCCCACAGATCATGTTTTTGCAGGCTGTTTTTTGTGCGGGGATGAACCGCAAAAATAAGGGGTATTTTTTTTGCGGTAATTTTTAGTTGGTTCACCAAATTGTTCAATGTATCAAACTCATCCACATTTGAAGGCCTGTGCAGGGTGACTACGCCGTAATTTCCAATTTCCAAACCATATTTTTCGGGGGACTTTTCGGTTTCGATCTTATCCCTCAGGAGTTCGAAAGAATCCATCATGATATTGCCGACACGAACGATACGGGATTCTGGATGGCCCTCATTTCGAAGGTTTTCATCCGCATCAGCAGAGGGGGTCCACAGGGTATCGCATATGGCGTCTGTCACCAGCCGATTGATTTCTTCCGGCATACGTCTGTCACCGCTTCTTAAGCCGGCCTCTAAATGGGCAACCGGAATATGCAATTTCGTAGCGACCTGCGAGCAGGCGGCAGTCGGGTTCACATCGCCAACAACCACAAGAAAATCCGGGCGCTCAACCTCCTGCACTATTTTCTCGTATTTTATCATCACATTGCCGATTTGGTGGGCGTGTGATCCGCTGCCAATACCTAAATGAAAATGAGGCTCCGGCAGCATTAAATCTTCAAAAATACTATCGGACATATTGGCGTCATAATGCTGCCCGGTGTGGATAATACGCACCTCGCACCAGTCTTCTTTATTCAAAGCATGATATAGCGGGGCGATTTTCATGAAATTTGGCCGTGCTGCGGCAATAAGATGGATGATTTTTTTCATTAATTATGTCCGTGTGGGCGATTGGTTGTTGATCTCTGTTATTGGCTTTGCCAATTCTATTTTTACATGACTAATCAATAACACGATGAAGGCTAATATATAATAATATAAATCAATATAGGCCACATTAATCGTGAGTCCATTAAAGGCAAAACCTGCGATACTAATCTGGCTGTAGGTGAGAAGGGAGGCCGCCCATTTTAAATCTTCCCGTTTTTGAGCTTGTTTGGCTACTCTTTGGGCAGAGACAATAGCGGTTATCATGAGCAGAAAATAAAGAAAAATACCTAGGTAGCCCTGTTCTTCCAGGACTTGAAAATAAATACTATGGACAGAACGATTAATATCAATGCCGGCCATATATTTTTGATAATAAGGTTGATAAAAGCGGGCATCAAAACCATTGCCGATTACGGGGCTTTCAAAGGATAATTGTACGGCGTATTTCCATTGGAGTATTCTGGTTGAGGCCGAACCATCTTGCTCATAGGTCTGAATGGTTTGCATACGGCTTTTCCAGGATTCCGGCATGAAAGCCAGAACTGAAATGCCGCCAATGATAATCAAGCTACCGATTAGTATCTTATGTTTAGTCCTGAAGAATAATAAAAATGTGCTTCCTATTATGCCAATGAGACCGCCGCGTGACTGGGTTCCAAGAATAGTTATAAAGGACAAAAATGTGCCGCCATAAACACCTAAGCGAAAGATTTTTTTGTCAAGCAAGTCTTTCATGGCGAATATTAGAGGAATCACCATCAACATGGCGAGGGAGACCCCATTATTATCGCCCCAGGCGGTTCCCGGTGCCCCCCATATTCTTGTGCCGCCCCCCGTTAGAAGGGTAAATATCCCGCCTTTGACGCCGGTATATCCGACAGCAAAAATAAAAACCCAAAGACCGGCTATTATCCAGTGCCTGCTGTTTAAAAATAACAACATGAATAAAATAAATAGCATGGTTTTTGTAAAATCAAGCCATTTCCCAAACGATAAGTCGTAGGATATTGAGAAGATTGTTGATAAACATGTCAGAATGTAAAAAATTAATAGTATTATAGCAATCGGATGAAAAAGCGCTTTCTTTGTCTGTTTAAAATTAATCACAACACTAATCAATGTTGCCCCCGCGATGGTATCCAAGATAGGCATGGAATAAATCCAGCCAAAGGATTCTTTATGGGGGTTCATGATTGATAGCCACAACCACCCTAAAATTCCAATTTGAGGCTTTCTAAGTGTGGCAATCACGATGCAAACTATTGCAAAAAAAATGAAAATATCACGCATGGGTTATTTTCTATCCCAATTATGATTGGAAGGCTTCTTTGTAACTTGTTGATCTTTTTTATAGGCCCAATACATAGCATAGAAAATACCAAGATTAAAAAGCAAAAATAATAAGTTACTGATTAAGTTAGATAAAAATTCCAATTGTCATTCCAATGTTTTTTCTTTCTTAATAACATCATTATATTAATAAAAAATAATTTCTTCAAAATCTTTACCTAATATTTTCAAATAAATTTGGATTAGGATCTTCAAGCCATGCGCATAACTTAGGCACATAACCTGGCCTCTTGGGCCAACGTCATACGTGACTGCCCACCCTGCCAACTATCTATGGCAAGAGCGTCCCGGACAGTCTCTCGACAGGCCTTGTACCAGCCACGGATTGTATCATGACCAATATAGAATCTATTCAACTCAAAACGTCAATAAAATATTCGGAATTTCGGTGACTCAGTGTATAAATAAACAGAATGTTAAGTTAGAACTTGAAAAGCTGGTTTATTATTGGGAAAATTTAAGGTGGCAAAGCCATTTGGCAGAAAGCAATTAAGTTTAAATTTTTCCGGGAAGTTTTCCGGGACTTTTTTGGAAACAAAATAAATCTTGATCGTGTTTAGTCTGTGCCGTTATTGATTGGAGTGCCGTTTGTTTTTACATACTAAAAAATCATATTCATTTGATTCAGAACCAATTCTGACTGTTGTCATTGATACGGAAGAGGAATTTGAGTGGGCCGCGCCTTTTGACAGGGATAGCCGGTCAGTTAAAAATATTGCTTATCAGCATTTGGCGCAGAAAATTTTTAAGAAATATAATATTGTTCCGACATATTGTATTGATTACCCTGTTGTGGAAAATGATGCCGCTATCGGGATATTATCAGAATGGGCTGACAAGGGGGAATGTATCATTGGCGCTCATTTGCACCCCTGGGTCTCTCCGCCGTACGAAGAAGAGGTTAATCGCTTTAATTCCTATGCGGGAAATCTTTCCTATGAATTGGAAAAAGACAAGTTGGCAACCCTCACGGATTTCATTGAGAAAAGAACAGGCCGACGCCCTGTTATCTTCAAAGCAGGAAGATATGGCGCGGGCCCCAATACGGCGCGCATATTAAAGGAGCTTGGCTATCAGGTGGATCTGAGCGTGGTTGCGGATACCAGTTTTTCTCATGACGGCGGCCCAAATTTCATTGGCTTGCCAACGCAGCCCTATTGGTTTGATGTTGAGGGCAAGAGGCTTCTGGAACTGCCCAATTGCCGGGGTTATGATGGATTACTTGCCAAATGGGGCAGCTTTCTCTATCCAAAACTGGCCGGCGCTGAGGGGTTCAGGTCACTCATGGCGGGCGCACTCGTTAAATCGGGATTGCTGGAGCGCATACCGTTGACGCCGGAAGGCATAAGGGCCGCAGATCACATCCGAATGGTGCGCCGTATGTCATCTGTGGGCCAAAATTATTTTAACTATGCCTATCATAGTTCATCATTAATGGTCGGCGGCGCGCCTTACGTAAGAAATGATCAGGATTTGACATTATTTCTAGAGGATATGGATATATTCTTTGACTATTTCCTGAATGAATTAGGCGGGAAACATAAAACGCCGCTGGAAATGTATGATTTATTGACCTGATAATGGACGGCTAGGGAGCCAGTAACCAGTCTGCGGTGCGTATGGCGACCTGCTTGCGCCATTCCTCGCTCGAGAAAGTATGATCGGATCCTGCGATATCAACGCGTGTGGATTGTTTTTCTTTAAGGGTTTGACGCCATTCTTTATCAGCAGAAGTCAAATCATCAAATTCACGGGCAACCAAGTCATTTTCGCTTGAAATCAACAAAAATTCTCCCTGAAAGCGTTGCAGGCCTGACAGCATTCGATCCGGAAAAGCTCTGTTATCTGTATTTGTTGTTTCCTCTTTCACAAAAGCTTTTTTTATATTTGAAAATAAACCAGAAATTGCGGCTTTAATATTAAGTTTGCCGGAGAATATTTTTTTCCAAAATTCAGGTCTAAGCAAACGATCAAAGTAATAATGTTTAACGTAGGCTTTTGCGAGGCCGCTTTCTGATCTGACCCAGGGGTTTGCCAGAATAATATGTGACGCGGCTTTATGGTCTGCGCCGCCCAGTAATATCGCTGATGCCCCTTCGCACAGGCCCCATATGGCGACGGATTTTATTTCTGGAACGCGCGTTATAAATTGATCTATGGCTTCATGAATGTCCGGCGCAACATGCTCAAAACCGGGGTAATCGCCCGCGCTATCGCCAACGCCCTGATAATCAAAGCGCATAACGGGTATGCCTTGCTTTGCGCAGTGCCGGGCCAGATGCACATATTGCCGGTGGGCGCCAATTCGGTACTGGGGGCCGCCGACAACTATTAACAGCCCGGCTTGTGACATAATTTCTGCCGGATGATGAATGATCCCGATCAGTTGATGCTGCGCGTTATTTGTGAAGGCAAAAGCTGTTTCTGTATTTTCCATATGACCTGTATTTACATTATATTTTTTAATGTTTTACCCCAGATAAATAAAAAATGCATGAATAATATTTCCCGCGTGAATTCCAACTATTGCGTAAAATTGATTTCGATCAAAGACTTTAGAAGGTGTATTTACTAAATATCTTTGTATGAAGGGGTATATCTACTTAACGCCAAGAGTTTTTATCGGGGGATAGAGGGTGAGCGGTAAACTTCTTTTGTCATTATAATGCTGCAGGAGAAATCGATTATGTCGGAAGGAATTACCAAGACAGCGGCCCGCAATATTTTCTTTGGCGGGACAATTTTCTTTTTAGTGATATTCGTGGCCTTAACGGTTCATAGCCATTGGTATATCGTAAATGTGAGTACGGATTCGAGTACGCTGAACGCGTCCGTTGCGCGCGGCAAGCATGTATGGGAGAAGAATTCCTGTATTAATTGTCACACAATATTTGGTGAAGGCGCGTATTTTGCGCCGGAAGTAGGCAAAGTCTGGATTAAATTCGGCGGTGCTGATGATCCGGAAATGGGCAGAGAAGTGCTGAAAGCCTGGATGGAGGCTATGCCAACTGGCATTGAAGGCCGCCGCCAGATGCCTCAGTTCAATTTAACAGATCAGGAACATGAAGATCTGGCCGCCTTTTTTGAATGGGTCAGCCGGGTTGATACCCAGGGCTGGCCCCCTCAGCCTGAAGAATAAGCCTGAAGAATAAAGGAGTGGAATAAGATCATGAAATATCAAACACAAAAATTAGCCTATCCTTACTTTGTTGCCGCGATGGGCCTGTTCGTCGCGCAAGTTCTTGGCGGCTTAATTGCCGGCACGATTTATGTGTTTCCGAATTTTTTATCGGAGCTGTTGCCGTTTAACATCATTCGAATGATCCATACAAATGCCTTGATTGTCTGGCTGTTGATGGGTTTCTTCGGGGCAACATATTATCTGTTGCCCGAAGAGGCCGAAACGGAAATTTACAGTCCAAAACTGGCTTGGATACAATTTTGGCTATTTTTGTTCGCTGCAGCTTCGGCTGTTATTGGATATTTGTTTGGCGTTCACGAGGGCCGCGAATTTCTGGAACAGCCCTTATGGGTTAAGATAGCGATCGTGATTGTGGCATTGATGTTCATGTTTAATATCTCTATGACATTGATGAGGGGTAAGCGAACGGCCATAGCTATAATCCTGATTACGGGTTTATGGGGCTTGACCCTGTTCTTTCTGTTTGCCTTTTATAACCCGTCAAATTTATCGCTTGATAAAATGTACTGGTGGTATGTTATCCATCTGTGGGTTGAAGGTGTCTGGGAATTGATTCTGGCCGCTATTTTAGGCTTCCTGCTGATCAAGATGACCGGCGTTGACCGTGAAATCATTGAAAAATGGCTTTATGTCATCGTTGGCTTGGCGCTTTTCTCAGGCTTGCTTGGTACCGGCCATCATTATTACTGGATCGGAACGCCCGGCTATTGGCAATGGTTAGGTAGTATCTTCTCGGCACTGGAAGTATTTCCCTTCTTGGCCATGGTGATCTTCGCATTCTATATTGTGCGCAAAAGCACCCGTAACCATCCCAATAAAGCCGCTCTTCTGTGGGTGCTGGGTTGTA
>JAJRQU010000201.1 GCA_024280095.1 Alphaproteobacteria bacterium
GGCGCGCTTTAAAGCGACGATTGGTTTTATTTATCACATATGTACGTCCACGACGACGAATAACCCGGCAATCGCGATGACGATTTTTCAATGATTTTAAAGAATTTACAACCTTCATGGTATTTTCCGCCTGACTAAAATGACTAAAATAAGTTTAAATTAATTACTTAAAAGTTTGGGCGGAAGCTATAGGCGATTGCCGTGAATGTCAATAATAAAGAAATTATAAATGCAGAAAATATCTGCCTGCCAAATCACGTCAATAAATCGCGTCAATAACTCATTAAAAAATTTGTTATTCCTTAACACTCCTTAAAGGAGGCCGCTGTACTATAGTCTTATAATAACTCATTTTATGAATAAATACAATATTGAAAAAAAGCGATGTTAAAGAATAAAACTTCAGATAAAAAGCCTGAAATAGTGCTTGAAATGCCAAAGGAAATAGGATCCGTAACTTTGGTGAATGGTAACGATACGGTGGTTTTATGCGATATAAATGATTTAAAAAAAACTTTGGGCATGGATGATTCACCTCTTTTGCCGGCAGGGCAGATTGGGGCAATTGTTAAAATCAAAGTTAATAAGGGTTTCGTATATGCGACGGTAAGGGAACTTGTTCGGCACGACGTGCGCATAGAAGATAGCACTGGGCCTGTGAAGCATATAATGATGTATCTGGATTATCTGGGACAGGGCGTGCGGGCACCTTATACCCCGACCGGGGTTAGTTTTGATCGTGGGATAACGGATTTTCCGGTGCCGGGTCAGCTCGTTTATGAGGTCAGCTATGATGACCTTGAAGCAATTTTTGGGGATAATGATATTAATCATTTTCATATTGGGACGGTGTTTCCGCAGCATATGACCCCTGCCAGCATTAAAACAGACAGTATGTTGGGAAAACATTTTGCCATTCTCGGGAGTACGGGCACGGGCAAGTCTTGTACTGTGGCGCTTCTTATTCATCGTATCGTTGAAAGAATGCCAAAAGGTCATATCATTATACTTGACCCCCATAATGAATATGCAGCAGCATTTAAAGATTGCGGGAAACATTTTGATATAAGCAATCTTCGCTTACCCTATTGGATGATGAATTTTGAAGAGCATATTGAAATGTTTATCGGGCGAACAGATTCGGCGGACCGTGAAGTCGAGGTTGATATTTTACGGCGTTGTATTTATGCGGCGCGCGTGGATGCCGCAACGAACCTGCAGTCAGAAAAAATCACCGTTAATTCACCAATCCCCTATAAACTTTCTTTCATTCTGGAATTCTTGGATAATAGTATGGGCAAACTTGAAAATCCGGAAAGTTTGACGTCTTTTATGCGCGTTAGGGCTAAGGTTGAAGAATTAAGGCGTGATGTGCGGTTTTCATTTATGTTCTCTGGTATGCTGGCGCATGATAATCTGAAAGAAGTCATTAAGAATCTGTTACGTTTTCCAGTTGATGATAAACCTGTCTCAACCATTGATCTGTCCGGCGTACCATCAGAAATCGTCAATGTTGTTGTCTCCATGATCAGCCGGTTGGTTTTTGATTTTGCCGTATGGACTAAGGGCGATAATTCGCGGCCAATTCTTCTGGTCTGTGAAGAAGCCCATAGATATGTGCCCAATTCAGAAAATACTGTTTTTGTTTCTGCCCGAAAGTCTATTGAACGCATTGCCAAAGAAGGCCGTAAATACGGCGTTTCGTTGGGACTGGTATCACAAAGACCGGCCGATGTCTCTGAATCAGCCCTGTCACAATGCGGCACCATTTTTGCTATGCGTATGAATAACGAGCGTGATCAATCGTTTGTCGAACATGTCATGCCGGAAGGCAGCAAAGGTACTTTGGCAGCATTATCTTCATTGCAAAATCGTGAGGCTCTGGTGGTTGGCGAGGGCGTGAGGGCACCAGTTCGCGTTTTGCTTGATAAACTGGATGAAAATAAAAGACCCGCAGGCGGCAATCCTTCCTATTCTGAAGATTGGCAAAAAGAAATCGAAGATGATAGCTTCATCGTTGATACTATCGAAAACTGGCGTAATCAGGGGCGGTAATATTGAATTGAGGGGGAGCTTGCCAAAAAAATGGATTTTATCATCCTTTTAGCTAATGCCATTAATAATATATTCAACAATCTAGTCTAAAAATATTGGAGTTAGAAAATTTCGTGTATGTAAAACTTTATTAAAGGCGGGTAAAATGAATCAATTTGATCATAAAAATAATAATGCGCAAGAAAATGCAGGGGGAATATTCACAATAAAAAATTCATTATTTGGCATTGTTGCAATATTGGTTTTAATTGTCGTTTCTTTTAGAATTACCTCCGTAATTGATGCGTCGAACTATAAAGCTGAATTGGAAAAAGCTATTGTTATAAATGATTTCTCGGATAGCCTCATTAATGCGACAAATCATTTTTCTCTTGAAAGAGGGGCGATGGTAATCGCATTGGGTTCTGAAGAGGCTATTTCATCAAAATTTAGCGCGATGATTGAAGAAAACCGTACCAAGGGTATGGCCGCTTATCAAAAAGCAATGGCGACTTTTACCGCTATGGAAGATTTTCCCCGTAAGAAAGGTCTTGTTTCGGAAGTAGAAGCAAATTTCAAAGCTTATTTGGCTACGCAGGATGATGCAGACCGGGCGAGTTTGATATCAAGCGTAAATGAACAGGATTATGAAGTCAAAAGCAGCAAAACTCTTGAAAAATCGCGTGCTGGCCGTAAGGTTCGCCGTGCCATAGAGGCGCTGAATAATAAGGTACATGAAATTCGCCTCGCTTCAGAATTTGAAGCTAACATTTCCAATGCGCGCATTATCCTATACCAGCAACTAAAGAATTCTCTGGCAGAAATGATCGAATATTCTGATCGCGAGTGGACGGGTATGGGCACGGCAATTTCATCTAAAAAGCCAATATCTGAGAATATGATAACGACCATGTCTGCATATAGTGGTCGCGTGAATTCTAATTGGGCGATGGTAAACGCGCTTTTGGCGAGTAGTTTTATTGATGAAAAGTTGAAAAATTATGCAAAAATTGTGAATGTGGATTTCTTTGAAACTTTACGTGACCAAAAAGATGAAGTCTATGATGCTTCATATGATGCAGCGGCTTCACAGAATACGGATGCTGAAGTCGTTATGGCAGATTATTCTGTGACGACTACGGAGTGGATTGATCAGGCAAATGCAGCAAATAAGTCTATTCAAAACCTTAATAAAGCCGTGGGCCACTCGGCCCGTACCGCTGCCCTGAAAAGCGAATCCGAGGCCAATACACAAATGATTACGGGTATTGTGGTCTTGATCATAGCCTTATTCATTGGTGCCGGGGCATTTTGGCTTGTCGTTAAGCGGATCACACGTCCCTTGACCCGTCTTGGAGAGACCATGTCTGAAATCGCCTATGGTGAGCTTGACTCAGAAATTCTGGGGATAGACCGGCGGGATGAAATAGGGTCTATGGCCCGTTCGTTGCAGGTATTCAAAGACGCGGCAATAGAAAAAATACGTAATGATTCCGAAGAACAAAAAGCCGCTGAAGAAAGGCAAATCAAGAAAGAGCGTAAAGTCAAAGCCCAGCGCGAAGAGGAAGAAAAACTTCGCCTGCAAGAAGAAGAGCGCGAAAGAAATCTGCGTGAGACCCGTCAGGCCGAAATGCTGGCTCTTGCCGATAATTTTGAATCGTCTGTTATGGAAATTGTATCATCTGTTGCAGCAGCATCTAGTGAAATGGAGCAAAATGCCCGGGATATGTCTTCAGTCGCAGAAGAGACAACCCATCAAGCGACTTCTGTCACGGCGGCTTCTGAGCAGACAAGTTCCAATATCCAAACTGTGGCCAGTGCCGCAGAAGAACTGTCGGCATCTGTTAAAGAAATCAGTCAACAGATAATCCAGTCCAATGAGTTTTCATCCAATGCGGTTGCTGAAACCGAAAAAGCAACGGTAGAAATTCAGGGATTGGTTGAGGCCGCTCAGAAAATTGGTGATGTCATTAGCCTCATTAATGATATTGCGGAACAGACTAACCTTCTGGCGCTGAATGCGACGATTGAAGCAGCGCGTGCTGGAGAAGCTGGGAAAGGTTTTGCGGTTGTCGCGTCCGAAGTTAAAAATCTGGCAAGTCAAACAGCAACGGCTACGGATGAAATAACAATACAAGTGGGGAGTATGCGAGATGCTACCGAGAAGGCGGTCTCTGCCATAGCGGGCATCCAGAGTGTCATTAAGAAAATTGATGATACGTCGGTTTCTATCTCATCTGCCATGGAAGAACAGGATGCGTCAACTCAGGAAATCGCCCGAAATGTGTCAGAGGTATCAGCCGGTACGCAGGAAGTTACGAGCAATATTCATGTGATGAGTGATGGCGCAAAATCTACTGGTACAGCGGCAAATGCTGTATTGGACTCTGCCCATAATATGTCGGCGCAGTCTGCAGAGTTACGTCTGCAACTCGAAAAATTTCTGGAAAAAATTCGCGCGGCATAAAGCATGAAACTTCAGTAGAACAAATGTCATAAAATTAAAAGGGTGCTTTTTTAGCATCCTTTTTTTATGGGCTTGAATTTAAACGGTTAATATGACCTTGCCCATATTCTCGCCGCTTTCTAAATATTGATGGGCCGCCGCAGCATTTTTAAGGGAAAAGACTTTGTTGATGACTGGCTTAATTTGCCCTTGTTCGATCAGGGGCCAGACTTTCTTGCGCAAACTTTCGGCAATATCGGCTTTAAATGCCGTTTCGCGTGCCCGCAGGGTGGAGCCAGTGAAGGTTAGGCGTTTTAACATGATAGGCAAGATGTTGGCCTTGATTTTTGGCCCGCGCAGGACGGCAATCAGGACAATACGGCCCTCTACAGCCATTACTGTGAAATTCTTCTTCATATAGTCTCCGGCAACCATATCAAGTAAAAGATTCACGCCTTTGCCGCCGGTGAAGGACTTTACCTCTTCCGCAAAATCCTGAGTTTTATAATTGATGGATAAATCCGCACCAAGCTCAGTGCAGAAATCGACTTTTCTGTTGGTGCCAGATGTGGTGATGACGGTCGCGCCAAAGGCCTTGGCCAATTGGATTGCTGCGGTGCCAATCCCGGATGTCCCGCCGTGAACCATGAAGGTCTCGCCTTCTTTTAATCCGCCCCGGTCAAATACATTGGACCATACTGTAAAGAAGGTTTCGGGCAAGCCCGCCGCCTCTATCATGGTTAAATTTTCTGGAACGGGCAGACATTGCGCCGCCTGAACGGTGCAATATTCTGCATAACCACCACCAGAAAGCAGCGCCGTGACTTTATCGCCAAGTTTCCAGCCCGCTACCCCGTCACCGATGCCAACGACTTCTCCGGACACTTCAAGTCCGGGTATTTTTGAGGCGCCTTTTGGCGGTGGATACATCCCGGTGCGCTGCATAATATCAGGCCGGTTTACGCCCGCAGCATAAGTCTTGATCAGGAGGTCACCGCCTTTGATTACAGGCAAAGGCATTTGAACAGGTTTAAGGACTTCCGGGCTCCCGAATTCACTGATTTCAATGGCTGTCATTAATTTAGGCAAGGGGGTGGTCATGGGGAATCCTCTTTTTTGAATTTCAAGTTTTCTATGATATAGAGCAATTTCTTGAATAACAAAAGGTGAAGCATAGAAAATGTCATTTTCTGATTTTGATGATGAATTGGAGAGGCTGAAAGATTCCCTCATAGCACCCCTGATAAAGGAAGATCTGGCCGTACATTCCGTAGAAATGTTGAATTTACGGCTTCGGGCGCTAAAGTCTGAAATAAGACGCACAGATAAAGCCATTGAGAGCAAGGGAGATGCCAAGAATTCTGCGGAAAGTTTTTTTAAACAAAGGCAGGGCGATTGAATCTATCCTATTATTTGTTTACTTTTCCGCTTTTTTTGCGTTGTTTATGGCAATTTTACGGGGCTTGAGATGCTCGGGAACCTCTCTTTGCAGATCAATGGTCAATAAGCCATTGTCTAATTCGGCTTCCATGACGCGAATGGTCTCTGCCAAACGAAACCGACGTTCAAAAGAACGTTTGGCAATGCCGCGATGCAGGAATCTGCTGTCATCCTCTTCTTCTTTCTCGGCACTATTTTTGGCCGAAACAATGAGGACGCCCTCATTGATGACCACATCAAGGTCACCTTCCGAGAAGCCGGCAAGGGCAATGGTAATTCTATAATCATCTTCACTGATTTTTTCGATATTATAGGGCGGGTAGGAGGCTTCATTGCTGCCCAGTGACGTATCAAGCAGTCGATTAATATGGTCAAATCCGATGGAAGACCGCAGAAGGGGGGTTAAATCCATTGTACGCATAATCTATCCTTTCTCTATAGCGATATATTTAACGTTCCACCAAAAGGCTGAAACTGTTAAGTTAACATTCAAGTTTTATATTTGGCCCAAAACTGGCACCGCATATAAGATATAGATAATTCTGTAAAATATAATTTCAAGAAGCCGCCTTGAAAAAAGTAACAGCCTATTAAGGAAACCATTCTATGATAGGGTGCTATTGTAATCTGGATGTGACCCTATGACGCAGAAAAATACCTTTGAAGATGGATTTCTCGAGCCACGTTTTTTGGAAAAATCATATAAAGAAGCTATGGTATTAACCCAAGAAGTCGCTGATTATTTTGAATTGGAAAATAAATCCATACTAAAAGCCTTAAATGAAGGGCCAGGTGTTTCTTACGCCAGTGAGACCATGCGTGTATCAACATGTTTGATGCAGGTAATGTCTTGGTTCTTGGTTCAAAAGGCGGTAAATAATGGGGAGATAACACTAGAGCAGGCGAGCGGATCACCGTACCGTTTAGGGGCGTTTGATATATGTCTGGCTGAGGTCGATACCGAGAATGGCAAACTGCCTGAACAATTTGTCATATTCTTGCATAAAGCGCAAAACCTCTATCGGCAGGTTGCGCGAATGGATCATATGCGTTACGGCAATAGTGAAGCCATTAATTCGGTTCATAACATGCTTGACCGGATCCAAGAGAATAATAACGCCTCATAACAAATGGTTATATTCATTATTGTCTGCTATTAATCAGGCATAAAAATTCAGAGGCCACTTACGTATAAAGAGGCCTCTGAACTTAACGTTATTTTGAATTTTATTTGGATAGTTTAAAAGTTGCGAAACGTTTGTTGAACTGTGCAACACGTCCTTTATCCGCAATTTTCTTGCTTCCACCTGTCCAGGCAGGATGTGACAATGGATCAACTTCCAAAGTCATTGTATCGCCTTCTTTACCCCAGGTAGAAAAGGTTTTGTAAGTGGTTCCGTTCGTCATCGCCACTGTAATTTCATGGTAGTCTGGGTGAATATTCTGTTTCATCGCTATTGTTCTCCGCGAAAATTTGTTGCGCCTATATACCCAACCAAAATTATGAAAGCAAGGATAGTTTATACTTTTTTTGTCATTCCGTGATTTTTTTTACAATCAACGCTGTTCGGCGTTGTTCAAGGCCGGGATGCCTGCTATAGGCATGGAGTAAATTAATGCATTAAAGGGCCCAAAGACTATATGGAAAATTCAGACAATACGCGTGCCCCGGATTCAAAAGCGGCCCCGGATTCAAAAACAGATGTGCGCCCAAAGAAAAAAATAGCTGAGATCAAACTGTTATGGGGCTTTCTGTCTCAATATAAATCACATATTGCCATGGCGCTTGTGGCGCTTGTCATCGCTTCCGGGGCGACGTTAATGATTCCCTATGCCTTTCGGAATATGATTGATGATGGATTTTCCAGTGAAAATGCTGATCTGGTCAATGTTTATTTTATTTTCCTTTTGCTGGTTGCCTTTGTTCTTGCTGTGGCGACCTTTGCGCGGCACTATTATGTGTCATGGATAGGGGAGCGCGTTGTTGCAGATATCAGAAACGCGGTTTTTGGTAATGTCATAAGATTAAGCCCAACTTTCTTCGAGAAAAACCTGTCCGGGGATATTGTTTCCCGCCTTACGACCGACACGACGGTTATTCAGTCCGTGGTTGGTTCTACGGTATCGATTGCTTTGCGTAATATACTGACGTTGATTGGCGGGTTGCTTTTCATGGCTTTCACCAGCGCCAAGATGCTGGGGCTTGTTTTACTGGTCGTTCCCCTTGTGGTTGTCCCGATAATCTTTCTGGGCCGTAAAGTTCGCAAGCTTTCAAGTCAAACGCAGGATAAAACGGCTGCCGCCAGTACAAAGGCAAATGAGAATATCGGCGCGGTTCAAATCATTCAGGCCTTCACGCAGGAAAAGCGGGAAATAGAAAAATTCGGCGGTTATGTCGAGCAGGCTTTTAATGTGGCTATCGAAAGAATTAAGATCAGGTCATGGCTTACGGGTATCGTCATCCTGATGATATTCGGGGCGATGGATCTTGTGTTATGGGTTGGTGCCTCTGATGTTATTTCGGGTGAGATGACCGGCGGTGAGTTGGCTTCATTTGTTATGTATGCCGCGCTCGTAGCCGGTGCCGTGGGCTCGTTAAGTGAAGTTTATGGTGAATTGCAAAGGGCCGCTGGTGCGATCAGCCGATGCGTCGAAATTATTTCTACTGAAGCCGATATCAAGGCACCGGAAAATCCACAAGCCTTTCCAAAACAACATGAAGGAAGAATAGAGTTCCGTGATGTGACTTTCACATATCCTTCAAGGCCGAATGAGAAAATTTTAAACGCCTTCACGTTATCTGTGACCAAGGGGGAAAAGCTGGCTATTGTTGGCCCATCCGGTGCGGGGAAATCCACCGTGTTTCAATTGATACAAAGATTCTATGATCCGGCTGGTGGTCAAATTTTAATAGACGGCGTTAATATTAAAGATGCTGATCCAGAAGAGGTGCGTAAGCGGTTGGCTATCGTTCCGCAAGAAAGTATAATTTTTGCCACCAGCGTAGAAGAAAATATTCGCTACGGAAATCCAAATGCAACAGATGAAATGGTGCAGGCCGCCGCCGTTGCGGCGCGGGCGGATGAATTCATTATTAAATTACCAGAAGGCATGCAAACCTATTTAGGCGAACGCGGCAGCCGTCTTTCTGGCGGCCAGCGCCAAAGAATCGCCATTGCCCGTGCCATATTAAGGGATGCGCCCATTTTACTTCTTGATGAGGCCACATCATCACTGGATGCGGAAAGTGAGCAGAAGGTGCAAGAAGCCCTTGAGAAGCTTATGCAGAACCGGACGACCCTTGTTATCGCGCACAGGCTTGCCACAGTGCAGAAAGCCGATAGAATTGTTGTTTTGGATGGGGGTCAAATTGTTAATATTGGCACCCATGAGGAGCTTTTGAAAGAAGACGGGGTTTATGCTCGCCTAGCCAAACTTCAGTTTGGCGAAAATTAAATAAACCACAAACTTCAGTTTGGCGAAAATTAAATAAACCACAAACTTCAGTTTGGCGAAAATTAAATAAACCACAAACTTCAGTTTGGCGAAAATTAAATAAACCACAAACTTCA
>JAJRQU010000202.1 GCA_024280095.1 Alphaproteobacteria bacterium
AAGCGGGCATTGAGTTCCGGCGGGCGTTATGTATTGGTTGGTGGTTCCGTGCCGAGCCTTTTACAGCTTCTGTTTCTGGGGCCGTGGATTTCAATATTCACGGACAAGAAAATGGGAATACTTAGCCACAGGCAGAATAAAAAAGATCTGGATTTTATGATCCGGCTTTTTGACGCCGGTAAAGTCGTGCCTGTTATCGATAAATGTTATCCGCTGCCGCAGGTGCCAGAGGCCCTGCGCTACTTGGGCGCAGGCAGTGCAAAGGGAAAAATTGTGATAACAGTATGGGCATGATGATATGACGCCTGATCATTCATGACTAATTTCCAAGGGGCAATCCTGTTAAATGCTTGCAATAAGCCTGGAGAATTCTAAAAAGGATTCCAGCTTCTTTCTTTGGTGAAATGTATATAGCCCAGATTGATGCCGGCCCGCAGGCCAACCCCCACGCGAATGGGGGCGATGATGATGTCGCCGCGTTGCTGATAATTCATGCCCACGCCGCCGATATAATAGAGGCTGCCTTCAACGGCGGGAAAGCGTTGATATAATTCTTCGACGTCGTGCAAATTATACACCAGCGCAAAAACCCGTGAGCCATTGACGCCCACATCAAAGCCGATACTGGGGCCTTTCCAATAGAGACGGCTGTTGCCCTCGATCTTATGTGACATTGTGCCGTCGCCGTACCGAAGGCCGATCACCAATGCGGCGCTGCCCTCCGTTCCGATGATATAACCGTTGGGCCGCCCGTGATCTTTAAAAGCTTTTTCGATCACCTTTGCGATCGCCTCTGACCCCCCGCCCAGAAAATCAGAGGCGGCATTTGCCACGGATTTCTCATCATAGGTATTGGCATAATTGGTCTCGTCCAGATTTTGACGATGTTGCAGTGATTCCGTGGGGGCAACGGTGCTATTATTACTGCATCCGGCAAGGGTCAGTCCCAAGATGATCAAAAAACTTCTAAAGAATATTTTCATTTTTGCCTCTATTGATTATTTGTTTGTTTTGGTTTGTACCACCAGCGGATAAACCACATGGCCGGGAAAATCCAAATGATGCCCGTGACCGCATAAAACAACATTTCTACGGCAGCATGCATGGGAAAAATGGCCTCACTAAGGCGCACAATAAGCAGGATATAAATTATCAATATAAATAATCCAAAAAAATATCCGAATAGCTTTCTCATTACTTCATTCTCTTTAAAAATTTTCAATTACCCGAACCGCCCATATCAGAATATGGATAAGCCCGTATGCCGTCAGCCCGAAAATCACGGCGACCACTGCCGTTCGCAGATGTCCTTTGACCGATTGCAATAGTCGGTTTGGTGCCTTATCACTCATCAGTCTTATTCTCATCAGGCTGCATTTTTATTTTATACAAATCTCATTATTCTGCTACAAGATAATGTTTTTTGAAGGATAGGCAAGCAAGATATGTGCGGCAGATATGCCCTGACATTGGCAGCATATGAAAAATTTCTGGCGTCCATGGCTATGGGCCTTGTGGATTCTGTTGCTGTTCGGCCCCCCGACCGGTTTAACATTGCGCCGGCTCAGCCTATTCCGGTCATCAGGTTGAAAGGTTCGGACAGGGATCAGCCCATCATGCCGGAGGAGCCATTGCCCAAAAAGGAGGTCGCCCTGATGCAGTGGGGGCTTGTTCCGTCATGGGCAAAAGAAATGAGCCTTGGCCGGCCCATGATTAATGCCCGCAGCGAAACAATTGCCGCTAAACCGTCCTTTCGCGGCCCCTTTCGGCGGCGGAAATGTCTGGTGCCGGCGAGTGGTTTTTATGAGTGGAAACGGGCCAAAACCCCGGGCGCAGCGCCGGTGCCCTATTATTCCTGTTTGCCAAATGATCATTATGGGAATCAGGTTTTCGCCTTTGCCGGTATCTGGGAAATCTGGATGGGGCCGCACGGCGAAGACTGGCTGGAAACCGTGTCTTTAATAACGAAACCGGCAACGCCGCTCATGAAAGCCATTCATCACCGCAGCCCGGTTATCGTGGATCCTGAGGATTACGACCTGTGGCTTCGGCCCATGGATCCGCCGGATCCAGAAATTTTTCGGCGGCTGTCCGTGAAAACGGAGGCGGCTTTAAGACTCCATGAGGTGAGCGATTATGTCAATGATGTCCGCAATGACGGGCCGCAATCCATTGAAGCTGTCATGGAGGTTTCTGGGGGCCGTCAATATGACTTATTTTAAAGACTGTTGATAAATTTATCGATTGTTTTAAGGGAAATAGCTTCGAATAAATCCGGCGTGTGGGCGCGATTGGGGACGGTAAGGGCGGTGAATTTGGGATGGCTCCGGGCCATTTTGAGCAATGTATCCGAGGAGAGAATATCACTATTCTCCCCGCGCAGGGTCAGGACAGGGATAGGGCTGATCGCGGCAAACAGTGGCCATAAATCAAGGGCAATTGTGCCTTCGGCACTTTCTTTCATGGCTTTCCCGATGGCCGGATCGTAATCGGCGACAATGGTGCCGTCATCCTGTTCCCGGAAAGTATTCCGGGCGAACATATCCCATTCCGCATCACTATAATCCGGAAATAACCAACCGTTTAATGCTTTCATACCGCTTATGGCCTGTTGCCAATTTTGCAGCACATGGCCATTGCCCACAAAGCCCGATATGCGTTCAAGGCCTCTTGGATCTATTTCAGGGCCAATATCATTTAAAATTATACCATTAAATATACTTGGAAATATATCTGAATTCATCGCCCCGATGGCCATGGATATAAGGCCGCCCATGGAGGTGCCGACGGCGGTGACCTGATTGAGTTTTTCATGGGCCAGAAATGCCAGAACATCCTGAACATATGTGGGAATCTGGTAATTTTTATAATCCGGATCATATTCGGATTGCCCGCGTCCGCGAATATCCAGACTTATCACCCTTCGATTCACGCCTTGGGCTGCGGAAAAATGTGTCGCAAACCGGTCAAAATCTTTTGAATTACGGGTTAAGCCATGCAGGCAAAGCAGGGGCGTTTTATGAGATGATCCCGCGTTATAATCCCGATAATAAAGCTTGAGACCATCATGACTATGGTAGTATTTTTCTAAAAAGTGACCCTTATCCGTCATTGATTATTTCCTTATGATTTTTTTTGGTGATGATGACGCTTGATAATGACATTGGGGTTCATAATATTGTCGGGATCAAGGGCATTTTTAATTTTTATCATCATATCCATTTCGACTTTGGATTTATAGCGCAGCATATCACCGGTTTTCATGCGGCCAATGCCGTGCTCTGCGCTAAAGCTGCCGTTAAATTTATCAACCACATCATGAACAGATCGATTAAGACTTTCCCACTGGTCGAGAAAATCCTGCCGGGCCATATGTTTGGGCTGGCTGATATTATAATGCAGGTTGCCATCCCCCAAATGGCCAAAGGGCACAGGCCGCGCGCCGGGGATGGTGGCCTCCACGGCCATGCCGGCTTCTATGAGGAAGGCTGGAATGGCGGAAATGGGGACGGAAATATCATGCTTGATACTGCCGCCTTCAAATTTCTGGACTTCCGACAGATTTTCGCGTAACTGCCATAAATTATCACTTTCCGTATTATTTTTGGCAATGACGCCGTCCAATATCAGCCCCTTTTCAAGACCTGCGGATAAAATCCGTTCCATGACCGCTTCAAGATTAAGCAGGTCACGGCTTAGGGGCGATGTGCATTCCAATAGAATATACCAGTCATAAGCCTGCGTCATTGGGTCTCGCACATTGGGCATATTACCGGTAACCATTTCGATGCCCGCGCGCGGGATGATTTCAAAGGCGGTCAGGCAATCGCCGCTGATGTTGCGGGCGATGGTCAATAGATCAACCGCCGCTTCAGGGTCTCTGACGGCGACAAAGGCGGTTTGTTTCTCATGGGGATAAGGGGATAATTTCAAGGTGGCGGCGGTGATAATGCCCAAGCTGCCCTCGGCCCCGATAAAGAGCTGTTTCAGGTCATAGCCCGTATTATCTTTACGCAAGCCGCCAAGCCCATGCCAGATTTCGCCGTTTGGCAGCACCACTTCCAGTCCCAGAACAAGATTTCGCATATTGCCGTAATGAAGGACATTCACGCCGCCGGCATTGGTTGAAATATTGCCGCCAATCATGCAGGATCCTTCAGCCGCTAAGCTCAAAGGAAAAAGGCAATTCATATTTTTCGCCAAATCCTGAATATGAGACAGGATGCATCCGGCCTCAACCGTCATGGTAAGATTATCTGCGTCCTGCTGGCGAATGGCCTTGAGTCGTTTCAGGCTGAGCAATATTTCACCGGTTGGGATGGCACCGCCCACAAGGCCGCTGTTGCCGCCCTGGGGGACAAGAGGAATTTTATGTTGGGCGCAATAACGGACAATTCTGGCGGTTTGTTCAGTGCTGTCCGGCAATAAAATTAAAGGCGTTTTGCCCTGATATTTATCACGCGGCTCCCTTAAAAAGGACGACATATCCCCCTTATCATCAATCCAGCCTTTTGGGCCGGATATTTCTTTTAAATTTTCAAGATGGGTCGGGTCAAGAATCATTATTTGTCTCTGGATTTTTCTCCGGCATGGCGGCAGCGCGGCTCAGTCGGTCATTGATGGCAATGCCGATGGCTTTATTGGGGATGGGGCTGACGGCGATGCCTGTACAATCTGCGTTGTCCAGCTCATGCAGCATGGAAAAGAGATTTGAGGCGGCTTCCAACAGGCTGCCTTTCGGGCTGAGGTTCTTCAGGATTTGAACGTCTTTGGGGTAACGGCTGCCAAAAGCAAGCAGGGCCTCCCCCGGATAAAGGGTCACGGCATTCAGCCGGATTTTTTTATTTGGGGCATAATGGCTTTTGAGCTGACCGGGCGCGGTTGGATTTTCCCCGTCCTCATAATAAGCAACGCGCAAGCCGGTAAGCTCTTCGATCCTTTCTTTGGTAATGCTGCCGGGACGCAAAAGTCTGATTTCACTGCCAACGACTTGGGCGATGGTTGATTCAATGCCGTTTCGGCAGGGCGGGCCATCAAGTATCATGGCAACTTCGGCAGAAAGTGTCTCTGCCACATGCTCGGGGCGCGTGGGGCTGAGCTTGCCGGAAATATTGGCGCTGGGGGCCGCAACAGGATATTTGAAAAGCCGTAGCAGATCTGTGATCACCGGATGTTCCGGCACGCGTACCGCAACGGTATCGAGGCCCGCCGATACAAGCGGGGACAGAATGCTGCCGGGCTTTTTCTTTAAGACAAGGGTGAAGGGCCCGGGCCAGAAAGCCTCTGCCATCTTGCGGGAGATCATATCAAATTCCACATATTTTTCCGCCTCGGCAAGGGAGGGCAGATGTATGATGAGCGGATTGAAATTTGGTCTTTTCTTGGCCGCGAAAACCCGGGCGACGGCCTGGTCATTGGTGGCGTCTGCGCCCAGGCCATATACGGTTTCTGTTGGAAAAGAGACAAGCTTACCCTGCAATAAATATTTGCTGGCCAGATTAAGGTTGGCCGAAACGGCGGGCATTATTTTTTCATAAATTAATTTATGGTTATTTGGGGAGTCATTTGGGGACATTTTTTATGTTATTTTCCTGTGTGCAATAGTCTGGGCGTAATATATTGTATGAGGCCGCAACCTAAATACTTGTGATTATTTGGCGACTCATGTAGGTTCTGCTTTTCAAACGACTGTTTTGTTTCTGTTGTTAGTGTCCTTAAATCTTGTTACATTAATAGTATATTACGGAACGGTTTACGATCAAAATAATTTAAAAAATCAGGGAGTTCTTCTGTGGCCGAATATATAGCCCCGACGCGTGAAATGAAATTTGTTTTAAAGCATGTCATTGATATGGCGGAGGTTTCTGAATTGGAGAGATTTCAGGATGCGAGTGAAGATATTGTCGAAGCCATATTGGAAGAGGCCGGAAAATTCTGCGGAGAAATATTATCCCCTTTAAATGTGGTGGGGGACAGGGAAGGCGCAGAGCTGACAAAAGAGGGCGTTATAGCTTCCCCCGGTTTTAAAGAAGCTTACGCGTCTTATGCTGAAAATGGCTGGACCAGCATTAGCGGCGATATAGAATATGGCGGTCAGGGCTTGCCGGTAACATTAGCCTCTGCGGTGTATGAATTTGTTGATGCGTCCAACATGGCTTTCAGCCTGTGTTCCATGTTGACCACCGGGGCCATCGAATCAATATTGGCCCATGGATCAGACGAACAGAAAAATACCTATCTGGAGAAAATGATTTCTGGTCAATGGGCGGCGTCAATGAATTTAACGGAATCCGGTGCGGGCACTGATGTGGGAGCGCTGCGCACCAAGGCTGTCCCCTATGGCGATGGGACATACCGCATTAGTGGACAAAAGATTTTCATCACTTGGGGTGACCATGATATGACGGAAAATATCATTCATCTTGTGCTTGCCCGAACGCCGAATAGTCCGGCGGGGACAAGGGGAATTTCTCTTTTTATCGTGCCAAAATTTCTGATCAATGAGGATGGTTCACTCGGGGCGCGAAATGATGCCAAATGCGTATCTCTTGAGCATAAACTCGGTATTCACGGCAGCCCGACCTGTGTCATGGCTTTTGGGGAAGAGGAAAATTGCATTGGCTATATACTCGGGGCTGAAAATAAAGGTATGGCCGCCATGTTCACCATGATGAACAATGCGCGGCTGAATGTGGGTATTCAGGGTGTGGGCTGCTCAGAGCGGGCATGGCAAATGGCTGTTGACTACGCAAAAGACAGGATTCAGGGCGTGGCCGTTGGGGCGACAAAGCCCGGCCCTAGCGCCATCATTGAACATGCGGATGTGCGCCGGATGCTGATGACCATCAAATCCACGACCGAAGCCGCCCGCGCCATCACAATGCTGAATGCCAAGGCATTGGATCTTGGAGAACATCACCCGGATAGGCTATTGCGCGAAAAATATACCGGCCTTGCCGATTTGCTCACGCCCTTGTCCAAGGCTTATGGCTCTGACATCGGGGTTGAAAATGCGTCACTTGCGCTGCAAATACACGGCGGCATGGGCTTTGTCGAAGAAACGGGCATTGCCCAGATTTATCGAGACGCCCGCATTAACCCCATCTATGAAGGCACCAATGGCGTACAGGCCATGGATCTTGTCGGGCGGAAATTATCCATGATGGGCGGCAGCCATTGGCAGGCGTTTTTGACTGAAATAATGGATTTTGCCCAAAATTTACCCCTAGAGGAAGAATTTTCGGACATGCGCAAAAATCTGAATCTCGCGGTGGAAAGTACCAGAGAGAGTGCTGAATGGATCGTGGCGCAGCATGTGGATAATATGCGTTCTGCTCTTGCGGGGTCTGTGCCCTTCTTGCGGCTTTTCAGTGTGACTGTCGGATGTTATCTTATGGCCAAGGCGGCGGCGGCGGCGCGGTCTGAACTGGATAATGGCAATCCTGATACGGACTTTCTTGAAGCAAAGATTATTACCAGCCGTTTTTACGCCCAGCAGATTGTGCCCACAGCGGTAAGCCTGAAAGAGGTGATTATGACAGGAGATGATCTGTTTTTTGCCATTCCTAGTGGGAAAATGGGATAATGGGCGAGAAAATGATGCAGCATCCATGGCTATCCAATTATCCGAAACATATACAGTGGGCGCAAAACTATACGGCGAAGCCGCTCTATAGTCTGGTTGTGGATGCGGCGGATAAAAATCCTGATGCCATAGCCTATGACTTTATGGGCAAGCTTGTCAGCTACCGTGATCTGCACGATCAGGTATGCCGAATGGCAAAGGGCTTGCAGGGGCTTGGGGTTGGCAAGGGATCGCATGTGGGTATTTTTATGCCCAATTGTCCCCAGTTCCCTGTCGCGTATTTCGGTATTTTAATGGCCGGCGGCACGGTTGTGAATTTCAGCCCGCTTTATTCTGAATATGAACTTATCAATCAAGTAGAGGATTCAGAAACCGACATTATGATCACGCTGGATTTAGCCTCCCTTTATCCCACTATTCATGAAGTGTGCCGGAAAAGCCGGTTGAAACATCTGGTTGTGGGGGGATTCAGCGATGCCATGCCCTATGCCAAAGCCTTGCTGTTTAAAATATTTAAGTCCAGCGCTATTTCAAAGATTAGCAAGGATGAGACTTATGTTGATTATGGTCAGCTATTGCGCAATGACGGCAAAGTTACCCCGGTTGAGATAGACGCCGTGAATGATGTGGCCGTCATTCAATATACCGGCGGGACGACGGGTATTCCAAAAGGGGCCATGCTGACCCATGCTAATCTTTATATTAATGTTCTTCAGACGGTGGATTGGGCTGTTGACCTGAAATATGGCAAGGAAGTTATCATCGGGGTTTTGCCTTTTTTCCATGTTTATGCCATGTCAGTGGTGATGAATCTTGGGATCTATATGGGGGGGAGGGTGGTGCTCCAGCCTAAATTTGTTCTTGATGACGTCATCAAGCTGATGAAAAAAATAAAACCCAGTATTTTTGTCGGAGTTCCCTCCATGTTTACCGCCATATTGAATCATAAAGATGTGCCGAATATTGGCATGGAAAACGTAAGAATGTGTTTATCTGGCGGCGCGCCGTTGCCGGTTGAGCTGGGGCAGGCTTTTCAAGATAAACTGAATGTATCCATTACGGAAGGCTATGGTCTGACCGAGACGTCGCCTTCCTGTGTGTCTAATCCTCAGGACCGGGACAATCGTTATGGCTCAATAGGTTTGCCCATGCCCGCGACAGAGGTTTTTATCATTGACCGTGAAGATAAAACAACAATTGTTCCCTTGGGGGAAAACGGCGAAATCTGTATTCGAGGGCCGCAGGTGATGAAGGGCTACTGGAAACGCCCCGAAGCCACGGCGGAAGTCTTAAAAGAGGGCATATTCCACACGGGTGACGTGGGCTATATGGATGAAGAAGGCTATGTTTATATCATTGACCGGGACAAGGACCTCATATTGGTTGGCGGCTTTAACGTTTATCCACGGGTGATTGAAGAGGCGATTTACGCGCATCCCGCCGTTCATGAGGTCACCGTGATTGGTATCCCTGATGATTATCTGGGTGAGAGGCCCAAGGCTTTTGTCACCTTGAAAAATCCGGATGAAAAGATTTCCGAGGATGAATTGATGGCCTTCATCAAGAAAAAACTGGGTAAGCATGAACGTCCTAAATATATTGAATTCAGGGCGGATTTGCCGAAAACCATGATTGGTAAATTGTCCAAAAAAGAACTGGTGGCCGAAGAAAAAATCAAATATGAACAGAATAAAACGAGCAGTTAAAAATTAAGAACCCGCGCGCGATGGGAGAGCTTCTTTGTCCACAGGTCTATTTTACCATGCTGATTGTCTTGGGCATCACCCGCCGGAAGGTCATCCGGAGGCAAGTGACAGACTGTCTGTTATTATGGATCGGCTCGCCCGGCCGGATTTTAATGCCCTGCGTATGATCACTGCCGGGGCAGCGGATCTGGACGTTCTCTCATTGGTGCATACGGAGGGTTATATCCGCAGTGTGGTTGATCATATTCCGCAAAGCGGTCATTACGGCCTTGACGGCGATACATTTTTGTCCCCCGGTTCATTGGATGCGGCATTAAAGGGCGTTGGGGCCACATGCGGGGCTATTGATCATGTGATGTCGGGGCAACTGGCCAATGCCTTTTGCGCCATTCGCCCGCCCGGCCACCATGCCGAACCGGATCAGGCCATGGGTTTTTGCCTGTTTAATAATGTGGTGATCGGCGCGCTTTATGCCCAGAAAAGGCATTTCTGTGACCGCGTGGCGATCATTGATTTTGATGTTCATCATGGCAATGGCACACAAACTGTTGCCGCGCAGCATAAGGGGCTGTTCTATGCCTCGACTCATCAATCGCCGTTTTATCCCGGAACAGGCCATATTGATGATCCGGATGGGATAAAGACTTCGGGCATGATTATAAATGCGCCTTTGGCTGCGGGCAGCGACGGGCGGGTTTTTCGCAGGGCCTATCAGGAGAGAATATTTCCGGCGCTTGAGGAATTTGATCCGGATTTTATTTTGATCTCTGCGGGTTTTGACGGCCATGCCAGGGATCCTCTTGCCGACTTGAATCTGAGCGATGATGATTTTTTCTGGATCACCAGTGAAATAAAAAAAGTCGCCGAAAAACATTGTAACGGCAGACTGGTATCTTGCCTCGAAGGCGGCTATAACTTAAATATATTGGGGGAAAATGTCGCGAGCCACATTTCAGCGTTGATGGGCTGAGGCACTTTTCAGTATAAAGAGACAATAATGGGTCATGGATAAGGAATATATAGTGCCAAACAAAAACGATCAATCTGCGGCTATTCCAGATGACATTATTGCGATGAGCTTTGAGGATGCCCTCAGCGCCCTTGAGGACATTGTCAAAAATCTGGAAAGCGGGCAGGTCTCGCTAGAGGAATCCATAGATATCTACACGCGCGGCACGCAGCTTCGGCAGCATTGTGATAATAAGCTGAAAGATGCCAGTGCGCGAATAGAGAAAATCACCATATCACAGAATGGCACCCTGGGGCTGACGGCACTGGACGGGGAATAATTGTTTCTTCAAGCCTGATTGACGAGAAAGTCGCTTATGATAAAAACAAATAATGATCTTGCTATTAATGATCTGGCCATGGCCGCGTTGGCTCTTGCAGCAGAACAGGTTGAAGCAACACTTTTGAAGCTTTTGCCCGTTGCCGTTGATCTGGAACAGCAGGTCATTGATGCCATGGAATATGCCCTTATGGTTGGCGGCAAACGGATCAGGCCGTTTTTGGTCATGGAAAGCGCAAAATTATTTGGTGTCGGTCACAGTTCGGCCCTTCGCGTGGCGGCGGCGGTGGAATGTGTTCATACCTATTCTCTCATTCATGATGATTTGCCTTGCATGGATGATGATGACATACGGCGCGGACAGCCCTCAGTTCATAAAAAATTCGATGAAGCCACGGCGGTCTTGGCGGGAGACGCCTTGCTGACGCTGGCGTTTGAAATTCTGGCCGATGAAAAAACCCATTTTGATGCGCGGGTGCGCTGTGAATTGATTAGTTTTATGGCGAAGGCCTTGGGCGTGAATGGTATGGTCGGCGGACAGATGTTCGATCTTTTGGCAGAAAATCAAAAGCTGGATAAGATCCGTATTACGCGCTTGCAACGGATGAAAACCGGCGCATTGATTGTCTTTTCTGGTAAGGCAGGTGCTATTCTTGGCAAGGCAGAGGAAAAAAGACGCCAGGCGATTAAAGGCTATTGCCATGACATGGGGCTGGCCTATCAGATCGCGGATGACCTTTTGGATGAAGAGGGGCGCACTGAGGAAATTGGCAAGACTGCCGGCAAAGATGCGGCGGCGGGCAAGGCAACTCTGGTGTCATTAAGTGGGCCAGAGCAGGCGCGTCTGCAGGCTGATATGTTGATAGATCAGGCCCTGCATCATTTGGAAGTTTTTGGGACAAAAGCAGAAAACTTGCGTATTCTGGCAAAATTCATTATTAATCGCACAAGTTAAGATAAGTAAGGGTATTTTCGTTTGGGTATAAAACCAGTAACAGACTTGCTTGATCAGATCAGTGGCTCTGAGGATGTAAGCAAACTTGACCATGACCAGCTTCAGCAGCTTGCGGACGAAGTGCGGTCTGACATGATCCATGCGGTATCTCAAACAGGCGGACATTTGGGGGCGGGCCTTGGTGTTGTGGAGCTTACGGTTGCCCTTCATCATGTGTTTAATATGCCTAAGGATAAGCTGATTTGGGATGTGGGCCATCAATGTTATCCCCATAAAATTCTCACTGGACGGCGGGATCTCATGAAGTCTATTCGTCAAGGCGGCGGTCTTTCAGGATTTACCAAGCGTAAAGAAAGTGAATATGACCCCTTTGGCGCGGGCCATAGTTCAACGTCAATTTCCGCAGGTCTTGGCATGGCCGTAAGCCGTGATCTGCGCGGCAGTGATGAAAATATTGTGGCCGTTATTGGTGACGGCGCCATGAGCGCGGGCATGGCGTATGAGGCGATGAATAACGCCGGTGCCCTGAAGTCTCGCCTGATTGTGATCCTGAATGATAATGACATGTCCATTGCCCCGCCCGTGGGGGCCATGAGCGCGTATCTGGCGCGGTTGATTTCATCGCGGTCTTTTTTAAACCTTCGGGATTTTGCCAAAAATATTGTCAAACATTTTCCGCGCACCATCAGCGAAAAAGCCAAAAAAGCCGAAGAATATGCCCGCGGTATGGCCACGGGCGGCACGTTGTTCGAAGAATTGGGCTTTTATTATGTGGGGCCGGTGGATGGTCATAATATGGATCATCTGTTACCTGTACTTGAAAATGTCCGGGATGCGGGCAAAGGGCCCGTACTTATTCATGTGGTCACGCAAAAGGGTAAAGGTTACCGCTATGCCGAAGAGGCCGATGATAAATATCACGGCGTGTCCAAATTCAATGTGGTTACCGGCACCCAAAGTAAATCAATTCCCGCCGCCCCAAGCTATACCGGCGTATTCGCCAAGGCTTTGATCGCCGAAGCCAAAATAGATGAAAAAGTGATCGCCATCACGGCGGCGATGCCGTCCGGTACGGGGCTTGATAAATTTGAGGCCGTCTTTCCGGATCGCTGTTTCGATGTGGGTATTGCAGAGCAGCATGCGGTGACCTTTGCGGCGGGTATGGCAACAGAAGGATTCAAGCCCTTTGTCACCATTTACTCCACCTTCCTCCAGCGGGCCTATGATCAGGTGGTGCATGATGTGGCCGTACAGAATTTGCCGGTACGTTTCGCCATAGACAGGGCGGGATTGGTCGGGGCTGATGGGCCAACTCATGCGGGGTCTTTTGATATTACTTATTTGGCCAGCCTGCCAAATTTTGTGGTTATGGCGGCGGCGGATGAGCGGGAACTGATGAATATGGTGGCGACCGCTGCGGCATATGATACGGGGCCTTCTGCGGTGCGTTATCCGCGCGGCGAAGGCATCGGACTGGATTTGCCGGAAAAGGGTGAAATCCTTGAAATAGGCAAGGGCCGTATTGTGCAGAAAGGCGCGCATATCGCCATTTTATCTCTGGGCACCAGACTGCAAGAGGCCTTGGCCGCAGCGGAATCCCTCAAGGCCCAGGGCCTGACCACCACGGTCGCTGACGCTCGCTTTGCCAAACCTCTGGATCTGGATATGATCCGTGATCTGGCCCTGAACCATGAAGTTCTTGTAACCATCGAAGAAGGCTCAATTGGCGGATTTGGCAGTCATGTGCTGGATTATTTAAGCAATGAAGGCCTGCTTGAAAATGGCCTTAAGGTCAGAACGCTGAACCTGCCGGATATTTTTCAGGATCAGGACAGTCCAGAGGCCATGTATCAGCAGGCCGGTCTCTGCGCCAGTGATATTGTCGAAGTCTCCTTAAAAGCCTTGCGCCGGAATAACACCAGCTCATCCTCAATGGCGTAATTCTGTAATGGTCAAGAAAATGCGTGTCGATCAGCTGGTTGTAGAGCGCGGCCTTGCAGAAAGCCGTACCCGTGCGCAGGCCTATATCATGGCGGGCAACGTCTTTAGCGGCGCGCGAAAGATTGATAAATCCGGCACGCAACTGCCCGAAGATGCCCCGCTTGAAGTACGGTCAAAAGAACATCCCTGGGTCAGCCGGGGCGGCTTAAAACTCATTCAGGCCCTTGAAGAATTCTCTCTGAATATTACCGGGAAATGCGTGATTGATGTGGGCGCGTCCACCGGCGGCTTTACCGATGTCTGTTTGCACCACGGGGCGGCTAAGGTCTATGCCGTTGATGTGGGCCACGGCCAGCTTGCGTGGAAATTGCGCAAGGATGAACGGGTCATTGTGCTTGAAAAAACCAATGCCCGTTATTTATCACAGGAACAGATTCCAGAACCAGTGGATATGATTGTCTGTGATGCCAGCTTCATCGGCTTGCAAACCATATTGCCCGCGCCCATGTCTCTGGCCGCTGATGGCTGTATTCTGGCGGCGTTGATCAAGCCTCAGTTTGAGGTGGGCAAGGGAAATGTCGGCAAGGGCGGCGTGGTTCGGGACAGCGAATTACATGAACAGGTCTGCCAGAAAATTAAAGGTTGGGTCACGGATGATATGCCGGGATGGACGGTGATCGGCCTGACCACCAGCCCGATCAAAGGGCCGGAAGGCAATATAGAATTTCTCATCGTAGCGGAATATAAAAAAACAGCGGAATATAAAGAATGACTTTACGGGTAAAAATAGATCATGTGGGCGCAGGCGGTGACGGGATCGCGCAAATTGATGGCAGGGACATCTATATCCCCTTTTCCGTGGACGGCGACGATGTTGATATCATGCTGTCCGGCAAGCAGGGCCGCATCACACATATTCACAGCCCTTCTGCGGATCGTGCCGCGCCAATTTGCAAGTATTTTGGCCGTTGCGGCGGCTGTTCCCTACAGCATGTCTCCCCGGACTATTATGACCGCTGGAAACAAAAACAGATTATCAGTGCCATGGGCCATCGGGGCTTCGATAATATTAACATATTGCCCGCGAAAACAAGTTCCAGAGGCAGTCGCCGCCGCGCGAGCCTTGCGGTTATGGGCCAAGGGAACGGCAAGGCCTTGTTGGGCTTTGCCGAACGGGCGAGCCATGTGATAATTACCATTACCGAATGTCCGGTGATGGCTTCTGAGATTGTAGAATTTTTGACCCCGCTGAGAAAATTTTTAGGCGGCCAGCTCAAAAAACGTCAAAAAATGAAAGTACATATTAATCTGGCGGATAACGGCCTTGATGTGATTTTGGAAACAGCGGGCGAGCCGGATCTTGATCTGCGTATGGATATTGCGG
>JAJRQU010000203.1 GCA_024280095.1 Alphaproteobacteria bacterium
CTTGCCGCCGGAACTTATCAAACATCCTTTATAACAGAATTCTATAAGGCTTTAATTCCATATTATAATGGGGAAAATATATGTGGTGGAACTTTAGTAAAGTAAATTCACTCTTGGGGTTATGGTTCGGGTACTTAAAACGAAAAAGGCTGGCGTTTCTTTTTTTCCCTTTGTTATTCTGCCTGATATTGGCGGGCGGCGTTGTTTTATTACAAGAGAATAATGATGGCCGGATTTTTTTTGATGAGGCCAGCCCTGATCGGCAAAAACTTATCGCGCTCGAACAGAAATTCACCGAAACAAATAGCCTTTTAATTGTTTTATCAACAGAGGGCGGTGATGTTTTTTCGGCGGATGTTCGAAACGCAATTATGGACGTAACAGAACAAGCCTGGCTATTGCCATATGTTACGCGGGTGAATTCACTCAGTAATTATCAGCGTATTTCTTCTAAGGATGATGATATTATCATTGAGAGCTTATTCTCAGCCGATAGCATCCTATCGGCAACAGAGCGCGAAGAGATAAAAAAATATGCCTTATCCGAGACAGATTTAATCGGACAGATTTTGTCACCTGACGGGGCGGTCACGGCGGTTGCCATAAATATTGCGGCACCCAGAGGCGACAGCCGGGCCATTAAAATAATCATGGCAGAGGTGGAAGGCTTAAAGGAGAATATACAAAGTAAATACAGCGGAATCTCCCTGTATGTTACTGGCGATATTCCGCTGGATAACGCGTTTGCCGAAGCCTATGCCTATGACCTGCAATATCTATTCCCGTTTTTTCTATGTGTTATATTTTTACTTTGCTATTTTTTCTTCAGATCTTTTTTACTTTCTGCCGTGATGTTATTGATGATGATATTGGTTGTCGCGGCGACAATGGGCAGTTCAGGATTTCTGGGTATTGACCTTACGGCGGGCACATCTGCGGTGCCGATTATTCTTATCACAATATCACTGGCTGACTTTGTTCATTTGCTATCAGCGGTGCGGATTGGCATGAGAAAGGGACTGGGTGAGATGCAAGCGGTTCAGAGATCTCTTGAACGTAACTTTCTGCCCATATCCTTAACAAGCTTTACCACATTAATCGGTTTTTTGAGTTTGAATTTCAGTGATGCGCCACCTTTTCGGGATTTGGGTAATCTTGTCGCTATCGGAATTGTCATCAGTTATCTGATCACATTTACCTTCTTTCCCGCTGTTTTAATCGGGATGAAATTAAGTCCTATATTCAGGAAACCCCACAGTGTTTTGACAGTGCCGCCCGGCATAATATCAAGTTTCATTACAAGGTTTTCTCATAAGATACTTGAAAAACGGGCCATGGTATTCTGCGGGGCCATATTCATTGCGTTGGTGATTAGCAGCGGATTGACACGCATTGAATTTGATGATGACTGGGTTAAATATTTTGATCAAAAGAACGACTTTCGCATTGATACGGAATTTGTGGTTAGCCATTTAACTGGGGTCGATACTATTGAATATATTATATCCTCTGGAAAAGAGGGCGGCATAACCAATGCGCATTTTTTGAACGAACTGGATCACTTTGGCGCTTGGGCCTTGGCGCAGCCAGAGATAATTCACGTGTCCTCTATTGTATCTTTATTTAAGAAAATAAATGAGCATATGGCGCCTTTGTCTGCAATGGAAACCACAAAAGAAGAGCCGCGCGGTATCGCGCAAGACAGTCAACTGAATGCGCAATATTTATTAATGTATGAAATGTCTTTACCGGTCGGGCTGGACTTGAATGACCGTATTGATATTGCCAAAGAGTCGACGCGGCTTACCCTTACCGCGCGTGATATGACCTCGCGTCAAATGAGGAATCTGGATTTGCGGGTAAGTCAAAAATTACAAGAAATGAAATTAATAAAACCCAACGAAAGTGGAACGGGTATTCCGCTCATGTTTGCCAATCTTTCGGAGCGGAATATAAAGTCCATGCTGATCGGAATTCTGTTTGCCCTTGTTGTTGTATCCGTTGTGCTTACGCTGTCATTTAAAAGCCTTTCGCTTGGCCTGATCAGTTTTTTTGTAAATATTCTGCCTATAATATTAGGTTTTGGTATTTGGGGATGGCTCTATCAATATATTGGGGTATCGTTAACCGTTGTCGCGGCCATTGCCTTTGGCATCGTGGTTGATGACTCAATTCATTTTATTACTAAATACAGTAAAGCGATTCAGGAGAAAAAGGGTGATGCCACCCAAGCCCTGATTACCACCTTTATGGAGGTGGGCGGGGCCTTGGTGATGACAACATTCATTCTGGTTATGGGGTTTTTGATTTTATCTTTCTCAGAGTTCCAGCCAACCTGGGGGCTGGGCTTGATCACTGCAATGATGATCACGATCGCCTTGTTATATGATTTTATATTGTTGCCCATATTATTGACAATGTCTCGTAGCAAAATAAGTTAAGTTCATCATTAAAAAATTAATTAGGGTTGTTAACCATTTTCTAAGGCTTTAGAAATGTTTTATTCACTTGTTATTACTATTGTATGCGTAAGAAGGGTATGATCTATACTTAATAAATAAGAATAAATCACTTTACAAAAAAATGTGAAGAATGCTTTAAGGCAACATAAAAAAATGATTAGAATTTTTAAACATTATATTCCTAAGTCTTTGTTTATGTTGGGGGTGGGTGAAAGCTTCATATTACTGGCCGCGATTTGGGGGGGGCTGAATGTTCGATATATACAGGCGAATCTTACGGTACCGGATTTTTCCCATAATATTATAGAAATTCTGTCATTTGTGGTTGTATCTTATATTGTGCTGCTGGCCACTGGATTTTATCGATTGGAAACCTGCCGCGACCTTAGGGTAACCTCCATACGCCTGATTACAAGTCTGGGGTTAACTTTTGTTATTCTTTCGTTTATCCTCTATATGCTCCCTGATATTGATTTATGGCGGAGTGTGATCATATATGCCTTGATTTTTTCTTTCGTTGGCTTGTTAATCAGTCGATATTTTTTCCTGCATATTGTTGATTTAAACAGGTTGAAAAAAAGGGTTCTTGTGCTAGGGGCCGGGGACCGGGCCGAAAGGGTTCAGGCCTGCGGCGTCACGGGTTCCAATGATGTGAGATTCACCAATTTTCTTCGTATGAGTAAAACGGAAAACATGATTGATACCGCGCAGGAGTACGATCAGGATATCCCTTTAAAAAATTACATTCTAGAGCTTGGCGTACAAGAAATTGTGGTCGCTCTTGATGAGAGGCGCGGCGCATTGCCTGTTGATTCATTGCTTGAATGTAAAATGATGGGGTGCCGTATCATTGAGGCGACATCATTCATAGAACGCCAGTCCGGTACGGTGAGCTTGAAAAATATAAACCCAAGTTGGTTGATATTTTCTGATGGTTTTGGGCATTCAGGTAATTTTGATCATATTTTAAAGCGCGGATTTGATGTGATGGCCAGCGGTCTTCTTTTGATAATGACGCTGCCCATACTGCTGGTTACGGCTTTTCTGGTCAAAATCACGAGTAAAGGCCCCATATTCTATCGTCAGGAACGGGTAGGCTTAAACGGGGTGTCATTTGATGTATTGAAATTTCGCAGTATGACCGTTGATGCGGAGGCGGATGGGGTACCGAAGTGGGCGGCTAAGAATGATACGCGTGTGACGGGGCTTGGGCGGATTATCAGGTCGTCAAGAATTGATGAGATTCCGCAGATTTTTAATGTCCTGAGCGGGGCCATGAGCTTTGTCGGGCCACGGCCAGAACGGCCTTTTTTTGTTGAACAGCTTGAAAAAAAAATAAAGTTATATGGTGAACGGCACCGTGTGAAGCCAGGGATTACGGGCTGGGCGCAAGTGAACTATCCTTACGGTGCTTCGGAAGAGGACACAAAACGTAAATTAGAGTATGATCTATATTATATAAAAAACTACTCATTGTTTCTTGATTTTCTTATACTCATTCAGACAGTACGGGTTGTGCTGTGGCCCGATGGAGTAAGATAAGCCGTCATGGAAAAAGAATTTGGTGATATTGGTTTCATAACCTTTGTTTTCTCAGGCCTATCTTATATGGCTCTGGCGTTTTATCTTTTGCTCAATAAAGAATATCGTCAGGAAAATATATGGCTGGGCGCTGCGGTTGTTATCAGCGCAATATGGTCTTATGCTTTTGCCATTTCTTTTTTATGGCCGGGAACAATAAGATATTTCCTTCCTTTTCTGGAAACTTTACGGGGTGTGGCCTGGGTCGTGTTCTTTTCTATTTTATTGTCTCGAATATGGATCATGCAAGGCAACAAATATATTGGGAAGAAACTGTTAATATATTTATTTTTCTTCCTAGCCGTGGTTGTGTTCTTAAGCTTGTTGGAAGTCGGTTTTGTTCTTGAATATGTCGATTTTCGTGTGCCTATTACCTATCAGATTTATAGCAATTTGATTGTTTGTATCGTTATTTTTCTATTGATTGAGAACCTGCATCGTAATTCGGCAATAGAAGGGCGTTGGGGCATTAAATTATTATTATTGGGGGTGGCCGCGCTTTATATCTATGATTTTCTTTTATTCGCGGACATTCTTTTATTCAAAGCCATTGGCGAAACTTTATATAATGCGCGAGGTTTGGTAAATTTTATCATCGTGCCCATACTTGCGCTTTCTGTTTCAAGGAACCCTACCTGGAAACTGAATGTAAAATTATCCCGAAAAGTTGCCTTTCATACGGTTACGCTAATTGGGACAGGGGCATATCTGATTGGTATGTCAACGGCGGGATATTTCATCCAAGCCTATAGTGGGAAATGGGGTAATATAATCCTTGCCACCTTCATTATCGCGGCCTTCCTTGGATTTATTCTTTTGATGACTTCGGGAAAAGTGCGGGCTTTGATTCAAGTACTGCTTACAAAACATTTCTTTCAATATAAATATGATTACCGGGAAGAATGGTTAAAATTTATCAACACAATTTCAGCAACAGAAGAATATTATGATCTGCGAGAACGTGTGATAAAAACGCTTGCAGATGTGATGGATAGTCCGGGCGGTGCTCTTTGGCTATGCGATCGGCCTGATGTGTATCAGATGGTCTCTCAGTGGAACTTTCATCATCCGGTGGAACAGGAAATATCGTCTGATGATAAATTCATAAATTTTCTTGAACAGCAGGAATGGGTGGTTGATCTCAATAATGACATCAATGATGGTAAAATCCAGAAGCATGATATGGAGGTACCATCCTGGTTGCGGGATGATAAGCAGTTCTGGCTTGTGTTGCCCTTAATTCACTTGGGCAAGCTTGTCGGATTTGTCGTTCTGTTACAACCACGGGCAAAAAATACGTTAAATTGGGAGAGTACTGACCTCTTAAAAACGATTGGCCGGCAATTGGCCAGTTATTTGGCGGAACAAATTTCGGAAATGGCGTTGGCAGAAGCGCGGGAATTTGAATCCTTTAATCGAAAATTTGCTTTTGTCGTTCATGATATTAAAAATTTAACGAGTCAGTTATCACTCTTGATTAAAAATGCTGAGAAACATGCCGAAAATCCGGAATTTCAGAAAGATATGATGCTGACCGTTCAGGATTCTGTCGCAAAAATGAACAATTTATTATCCCGGATTACGGTCGTTCAGGAACCGGCGCACGAAAAACGGGATGAAAGCTTGAATATCAGTCGAATAATGGCGCGCATAGCGGAAAAATATAAAAATCAGGGCCTGAATATCACTTTTATTGGGCAAGAACATACCGTGGATATTTTTGCAGATGAAGAAAGTATAGAGACAATTTTCATGCATCTTATCGAAAACGCGCGGGAAGCCTGCGAAGAAAATAAAACTAAAATAGCTATAGAGCTTTCTTGCGAAAACAAATTTGCTATTATCAAAGTCATCGACAATGGTCATGGAATGGAGCAGGATTTTATCAAAAATGAATTATTCAGACCCTTTCGATCAACGAAGAAAAATGGCTATGGCATTGGCGCCTATGAAAGCCGGGAGATGATTAAACGTCTTGGTGGAAAGCTGGATGTGAAAAGTAATAAAGGCATGGGAACAACCATGAAAGTATATCTGCGTTTGGCTGATACCGGCCAAGGGCATAAAAGTTAGGGGATGATGGCTATGACGCAAAAGAAAAGAAACTTACTTGTTGTTGAAGATGATCCAGGCCTTCAAAGACAATATAAGTGGAACTTTGAAGGATATGAAACAACTATTGTTGGTGACCGAGAGGAAGCTTTTAAGGTGCTCGAAGCGCACAAACCTGCTGTTGTAACGTTAGACCTTGGCTTGCCGCCTGATCCTGATGGGACATCGGAAGGTTTCGCCACGTTGGAGGGCATTTTGACGCGCGCGCCAAATACAAAAATTATTGTTGCCAGTGGTCATGGCACCCATGAAAGCGCTTTGAAGGCAATTGCTATGGGCGCTTATGACTTTTATCAAAAGCCTGTAGACCCGGATCAACTTGGTTTGATTGTTGAAAGGGCCTTTAGGCTTTATGATCTGGAAGAAGAAAACAGGATATTATCGGCTGATACTCAACCCTCCAGATTCAAAGGGTTGATCACCGGCTGCCCAGCCATGTATAAAGTCTGTGACATGGTGGAGCGGGTGGCTCCGGCAAATGTGTCTGTTTTACTTCTTGGCGCAAGTGGCACCGGTAAGGAGCTATTGGCAAGAGCTGTTCATAATTTAAGTGATCGCAAAGATGGAAAATTTGTTGCCATAAATTGCGCGGCCATTCCAGAAAACCTTCTTGAAAGTGAATTATTCGGATATGAAAAAGGGGCATTCACGGGGGCCGCGAAACAGACGATCGGTAAAATAGAGCTGGCGGAAGGCGGAACATTGTTTCTTGATGAAATCGGTGACCTTCAATTTTCGCTGCAAGTTAAGCTTCTTCGGTTTCTGCAGGAACGTGTGATTGAACGCATTGGAGGACGTAATGAAATTCCTGTTGATGTTCGGATTGTTTGCGCCACACATCAGAATCTTGAAAGTGATATCGCGGAAGGCCTCTTCCGAGAAGACCTTTTCTATCGCCTGAGTGAAATTATTATAAATATTCCGGCACTTGCAGAGCGGCGCGGTGACAGTATTCTTTTGGCGAAAGTATTCTTAAATAAATTTAACAGTGAATTGGACAAAAAAATCACTGGGTTCACACAAGAAGCCTTAACCGCTATTTCTTCTTATAACTGGCCGGGAAATGTTCGTGAATTAGAGAATAGAATAAAAAGATCTGCTATAATGTGCAATGGTAAAAAAATTAGCGCGGATGACTTGGAACTTTCCATCGATGAAGATCAGATAGAAAGTCTTAATTTGAAGGTTGTTCGGGAAAATTCTGATATAAAGGCTATTCAAAAAGCCATGGCACAATCAAATGGCAATGTGACACAGGCGGCAAAAATATTAGGCATAAGCAGGCCTACTTTTTATGGGCTTGTTAAGCAATATGATATGACCATATAGATAAATTTGAAACTCAAAATTTGACCCAAGTAATATGATGTTAATACTGACCCAAGGGGACTAAAGATGAAATATTATACAATATTTGCAATGGCCTTTCTTATGGCAACGCCGCCGCCGTCATTTGCGGTGGTGGGTAATGATAAAAGTGCCGCATATGTCCGTGATGCCGAGAAATATATTAAAAAAGGGGATGTGAAAGAAGCTATTATTCAGCTAAAAAATGCTGTTGTATCGGATCCAAAAAATCCTGAAATCAGACTTGCTCTGGGGGATTTATATTTAAAAGTTGAAAATGCGCCTTCAGCAGAAAAGGAATATTTGCGTGCTATTAATTTAGGGGCTGAAAAAGCAGTCGTTAATATACGTTTGAGTAAAGCCTATTTGCTCCAGAGGCGGTACCAGTCGGTACTGGATACTCTCAAGATTGAAGATGTTTCTGAAAATGAAAAAGGTGAAGCAAGCCTTATAATTGGTAATGCCCACCAAGGATTGAATGACCTTGATAAAGCACTTTATTACTATGAGAAGGGTGAGGCCGAAAATGGCAAGAGTGATAAACTTGGTATTGCCATTGCACAAATCTATTATTTCCAGAAGGATGTAGAAAAGGCAGAAAAGAGAGTGGATGAAGCTCTTGCCCTTAACCCAAAGAATGCTAAAGGCCTTGTTTTAAAAGGTGAATTGGTAAATATGAAATTTGGGCCGGAAAAATCATTATCATTCTTTGAACAGGCTATAAAATATGAACCAAGGAATTTATCTGCCTTGTTTAAAGTAGCTGCCGTATTATTTGATTTGCAGCGTACCGATGAAGCGCTGGAAAAACTGGATGTCATATATTCGATCGCGCCAAAGCTGCCCTTGGCCAATTATTTATCTGCGGTTATTCATGTCCGAAAAAATGATTTAGATAAAGCAGAAGAATTTCTGGAGGCGTCCGGAGCGGCTTTTGATAATTTCCCGGGCGCATTGATATTGCGCGGGGTTATAAATTATTCACGGCAGAATTATGCTCAGGCTATTTATCATCTGAATAAAATGATCAATATACAGCCTGAGAATATTGTTGCCCGCCGCATATTAGGCGCGGCCCTTTTACGGCAAGGTGACGCGCAGCAGGCGATAAAGGCTTTGATGCCCGTTGTGACTTCCGGAAATGCAGATTCTGTTGTATTGGCGCTTTTGGGAAGTGCCAATATGCAGCTTGGTAAATTTGACGAAGGCACGGCTTTTTTTGAACAGGCCGTTGAAAGCAAACCCGGCGAAAGTAAATTAAAAACACAATTGGCGTTAAGTAAACTTGCTGCGGGTGATTCAAGAGCCGCGCTGTCAAATTTACAGGAAGTCCTTGATAAAGACCCTAATTCAAAGCAGGCGGCAGCCTTTATGGCGCTTATTTCTCTGCGAGAGAAAAATTATGAGGCGGCCATCTTAAGTGCGGATACACTGATTGAACAATCTGCGGATAACCCTGTTGGCTATAATATCAAGGGGTCGGCTTTTATGGGGATGAAAAAAATTCAAGAGGCGCGGCAACAATTTAATAAAGCCATAGAGGTCGCACCGGATTACCATTCTGCATCCATGAGTTTGGCAAGGCTGGAATTGCAAGAAGGTAATGAAGAAAAAGCCATTGAAATTTATCAAAATATCTTAAAGGCTGACAATAATCATGCCGGTGCCCTCATGGCGATGGCACGCCATTATAAGAATAAGAAAAATTTTATTGAAGCGGAAAAATTTTATCAACGCGTTATGAGTTCAACGCCAAAAAATATTCGTAACAGTATTGAATTTTCAGAATTTTTTATTATTCAGAAAAAAATCGAACAGGCCAAAACAGTTGCGCAACAAATAATACGCGATTTTCCAGACCATGCTGCGGGTTATGAGGCCAATGGAAATATAGATGTGATATTGCGGGAGCTGGATTCTGCTGTGCAAAATTTTAAACGTATGGCGACCATTCTGGGAAATAATTCCGGTGCATATCAGTTGCTGGGACGTGCGCAACTGAGAAATAAGAATACCGAGGCGGCCCGTAAATCTTTTATAAAATCAATGTCATTGGCAGCCAATAAAATACCGTTGCTGATTGACCTTGTTGGATTAGAATCGGCTCAAGAAAATTTTGATCAGGCACATACATACGTTAACCAGATCAAAAGCCTGGATGATAAAAGCCCGATAGGTTATGTGCTGGAGGGCAGATTACTTGCTGCAGAGGGCAAGCATGCGGATTCACTGTTAAGTTATAATAAGGCTTCTGAAATGGGGGCTACTGGCAGTCGTTTCGTCGTTGATATATCTCGTTCATATATTATGAATGGTCAGGAGAAGAAGGCTGAAGAACTGATGCATTCCTGGTTAGGTCAGAATAAAGCTGACATTGGGGTACGCCATATTCTTGCCGGACATTACCTTAATGGAAATAAATATACATCCGCCATTTCGGAATATGAGATAATTCTTGAGCAGAATGTGGATAACGCTGTCGCCTTGAATAATGTGGCTTGGCTCTATAGTCAGGTTGGTCAAAATGACAAGGCGTTGATGACGGCAGAAAAGTCTTATAAACTTTTCCCTGAAGAGGCGTCTTTCATTGATACATATGCGTGGATATTGGTGCAGCAAGGTCAAAATGAAAAGGGTTTGGCGTTACTTCAGAAAGCCGTATCCAAGGCACCAAATATGGCGGAAGTCAGGTATCATCTGGCCGTTGCCCTGAAAAATGCCGGACGAAATGCCGTGGCAAAGAAAGAACTTGAAATAGTGGTTTCAAGCGGTGCAGATTTCCCTGGGATGGAAGATGCGCGCAAATTATTAAATGAGTTGTCTCAATAGAAAATTATATTTAACAGAATTTCTTTTCGTTAAAGGAATTGAGATATTAGGTTTAACATTACGTGAGTATTTTACTTGGAAATTCTATTTCTTAGCCACCGTTTCCCTTATCCGCCCACGCGGGGGGATAAGATTAGATCTTTTAACATGGTCAAGCATCTTCATGAGGCAGGTCATAAAGTCACCGTAGCTTCCCTGGCCAGGTCAGATGAGGAGGCTGAGGCCTGCGCGGGCATAAAGGATTTTTGTGATGATTTTGTGTTGTGTACAGTGGATAATCGTGTGCAGCTCGTGCGTATGGGGCTGCGCCTGTTGACTTCTGAGCCATCATCTATGGGGTTCTTTTATTCATCAAAATTACAAAAAGAAGTTCATCGGCTGTTAGCTGAGAAGAATTTTGATCTGATCGTGGTGTTTAGTTCAACGGCGGCGCAATATGTATCTCATGTGAGCCATATTCCGAAATTTTTGGATTTTTGCGATATGGATAGCCAGAAATGGCTCGCCTATGCCAAATTCAAACCATGGCCGATCAGTATGGGGTATCATCTGGAGGGGACAAAGCTCGAGCGGCAAGAGCGCGCGCTTTGCGATCAATTTGACATATGTACCTGTGCCACAGACTTTGAAGTCGATACGCTCAAGGGGTATAATACAGGGGTGGCCAGTGGCTTTTTCCCCAATGGGGTGGATTTTGATTTCTTCACGCCGGGGGAGGGGGATTACGATCGCCGCAGTATCAGCTTTGTGGGCCGAATGGATTATTACCCAAATGAAGAATGTGTTTTATCCTTCTGCAAGACGGTCTTTCCGGCGTTGCAGGAAAAATATCCTGACGTAACCTTCACCGTCATTGGCGCCGCGCCGCCGGCGAATATCATGGCCCTGAATGATCAGCCGGGGGTTACGGTTACGGGGACGGTGGATGATATTCGCACCTATGTCCGTAAAACCGCCGTTATGGTCACGCCGCTTGAAATTGCGCGGGGAACACAGAATAAAATACTCGAAGGCATGGCCATGGGCGTTCCGGTCATCAGCAGCCGCACGGCGGCCCGCGGCGTTGATGCCGTCACAGGGGATCATATTCTTGCCGCAACATCTGCGGATGAATATGTGGCTCATATTTCAAAGATATTTGATGATGAGGCCGAACGCGATCGGCTCGCAAAAGCCGGACGTGATCGGGTCACGACACATCATAACTGGCCTCGTGCCATGGCATTATTTGTAAAAGCCATAGATCAAGGCATGGAAATTTTCCATAAGAAAAACCGTTAAAATAATGAAGAGTTCAGCCGATGCGCATATTGCATGTATTTGACCATTCAATCCCATTGCATAGTGGCTATACATTCCGTAGTCGTCAGATTATCAAGGAACAGAGGGCGCTTGGCTATGAAACGCTTCATGTGACCAGTAGCAAGCATTTGGCCCCCAAAGGCGCTGAGGAGACCGTTGACGGTCTGAAGTTCTTTCGGACAACAGAATATAATAAACTGTTAAACAAGCTGCCGGTGATCAATCAATATGAAGTGGTCAGAAGTCTTAAAAAACGTCTTCGGCAGATTTTGGCAATAGAAAAAGTGGATGCCATTCAGGCCCATTCCCCCATGTTGAACGGTATGGCTGCCGTGGCCGTAGGCAAGGAATTTAATATTCCTGTCCTATATGAAATACGCGCTTTTTGGGAAGATGCCTCGGTTAGTCATGGAACCTGCAAGGAAGGTGATTTGCGTTACCGTATGTCCAAAAACATGGAAACGAAAGTCGTACAAGAGGCCGACGCGGTAACTGTGATTTGTGATGGACTGAAACAGGATTTAATCACGCGGGGAATCCCGGCGGAAAAAATAACATTAATACCTAATGCTGTTGATATAAATGATTTCGCGGGGCCATCTGAGCCCGACTTGGAGCTTCGGGAAAAACTTGGCTTGACGGGGGCATTAACCCTTGGGTTTATTGGGTCATTCTATGATTATGAGGGGCTGGAAATTTTATTGGCGAGTGTGCCGGTCATTTCAAAGAAAATCCCCAATATAAAATTACTGCTTGTCGGCGGCGGGCCGGAAGAGGATAATCTGAAAGAATTAACCAGACAAATGGGCATTGAAAATTATGTGATGTTTACGGGGCGCGTGCCTCATGACAAGGTGCAGATTTATTACAATCAGGTGGATATATTTGTCTATCCCCGAAAGAAAATGCGCCTTACAGATCTTGTTACTCCTTTAAAACCGCTCGAAGCCATGGCCCAACATAAATTAGTCGCGGCGGCCAATATCGGCGGGCATAATGAGTTAATAGAGGATGGAAAAACCGGCATTTTATTTAAACCGGATAATTCTCTTGATCTCGCCCGAACCATAATTGATCTGTCGAACAGGCAGGGTGATTGGCCGGAAATAATTGCACAGGGCCGAAAATATGTGGAAGATGTCCGTAATTGGAAAAACAGCATCGCCAACTACCAAGCCGTCTTTGATAAAATTGTGCTTAAAAAATAAAGTTTTTATTTATCTACGTAATCCCCAAATGCCTGCATAGGCATCGAACATGCGTTGCTGGTCAAAATTTTCTTTTACGTGGGCCTTATTAATCTGGGCGAGTTCTTTTCTTAGGGGCATATTTGTGGCTAATTCCCCCATGGCACGACTGAAGGCGCTATCGTCTCCTGCGGGCGTAATGAAGGGTTTATTCTTCTCATGAAGCATGAATTTCACATCGCCAACATCCAGCCCAACGATAGGAAGGCCCGCAGCCATCGCTTGATTTAGAGAATTTGGCATCTGTTCTGTATCCGATGAAATCGCGTAAATATCCAGCCATCCAAGGGCGCACGCGGGATTATCAATATGGCCGGCAAGATAGATACTGTCTTCCAAACCATAGTCAGAAATCATATTTTCAAGCTTTTTCCGCTCGTTACCTTCCCCCATTATGACCAGTTTGAAATTTAGATCAGACTTTTTTTTCTGGCAAGATTTTAACATATTCCGAAAGGCCGTAATCAGGCGGGGGAGGTTTTTCTCAGGCCTGAGCGGTGTCATGGTGCCAATGACAATGGTATTTTCTTGATTGTCTTCGATGGCGGAGAAATTGGGGATAAGGCCTTTCTGGGGTTCAGAAGCATATTTTTCGCAATCAACACCATTAGGAATATAGTGGATTTTCTGATCTGGAATTTTCCAGTCAGACTTGCATATGGTCATTAATGTATTCGAGGGGACGACAATAGCCTCAATATTCCTTAAGGCGAGACGCCGGAACCAATTGCGCCTTGGTATGGTATTTTTAGACTCTTCGGGGCCAAAACCACTTTCCAGATGAATATGGCGGCAAAGGGGTTTGATACTATTGGCCAAAGCCCATTCCGTAGAGCCCCAATTATAGGTCAGAAGAAGGTCAGGTTTTATTTGTTTTAATATTTTCCGATATTGGCCAATGCGTTGTAGAATATTTCCTTTATCAGCATCACCAATTTCCGGAATTACATAATTTACCTGTGCATTCAGGCGTGTTTCGCAGGCGTAGTTTTTATCTGTAGATAACAACGTATGCCGTGCTTTTTGGCCAAAATAATTCATTAAATAAGAAATTCGTATGGGCACACCGCCATGGGAAAAAGAGGGAATCACATGAAAAATATGCGGAATATATGCGGTTTGAGAGTGGTTTGGCGTTGGCGTCATTTTTTTCTTTTATTTTTACAGTTTAAGAAGGTGATATATTATCTTTATTTTGCTAAAATAGGTTAAATTTACTTTTTTTTCAAAGAATTGTGAGATTAAATACTTCTTTAGAGAAAAAGACAAAAAATTTCTAGATAAAAAAGACAAAAAATTGAAGAGGGTGATGGCGTGTCAAGAAATGGTTTATTTATAATCTTAGGTCTTATTGCGGCAATATTGACGTATTTTTTTCATCCACTGATGGTCACATTGGTGGAATTGGTTATTACAGATAAAATGCCGAATGATTTTTTGCGTTTATTAGAGAACAGCGATCTTGTTGCCTTCGCGGGTTATATGAGCATGTTTGGTTTTATTTTTTTCATGCTGTATCTGGTTTTTCCAGTTTCTTATGTATGGTATCATTTGATTTCGACAGGAAATATAATCGGCTCTTTGCCAACAGTGGACAATCCCGCCAGACGCACAGACAAAAAAATGTTTTTCTCTAAATTAAAAGGACTTGGTTTTATTGAGCAGCTTGCCATGTCTTACGGCCCATACCTTATTCAGGGCCCAGAAGAAGAAGTCACAGCTCATGCCTTAAAAAATACACGTTTTATCCAAAAGATAAGCAATAAAGCTGAAAAATTTAAGATTTCACCCGTTAGGGCAACAGCCCCGGCAGAAATGATATTTAACCTTCAAAGCCTTGTGACGGATAATCTGTTGTTGGGCTTTTTCACAATTTTTGCATGGTTAACGGCGGGTATCGGATTTATATGCTTGGGCATATCCGTTATTTCATTTTCAATGCCGCAAGGCGCGCAGGAGGTTGCTTCATTGTCTGCATTGCAGCCGGGTATGGTCGCCTTATTATATTGTCTGCTATCGGCAGTTATAGTCATTGGGATTGGACGTTTGATTGATCTTATTTTATCCGAAAATGCCAATGCATTGGCCAGAAAAATAAATAGTTTGTTCTATCAGGGTGAATGGCCGCAGAATATGGAAGAGCAAGGGAATGCCGCCATATTGAAACAATTGGAATCTACCCTGAAGGATACCCTTGATAAACCGATGAGGGAAATCTCGAAAGCGGTTAGGGCATTATCAGGTGAGCAAGAAAAGAAGCTTGATGGTATTTTGTCCAAAACGTTGGAGAATTTTTCGGATAATATGATAAAGAAGCTCGGCGTAGATTTGGGGGCTTTGAATAAGGCACTAACGGACTCGTCTCAGGCGGCGGGGGCTATGAAAAAACATTTTAGTGAAAGTAATACTGCTTTTTCTCAACAGATGGATAAGCAGGCAAAGGCCATTGCCAAACATATTACCGATATGCAGAAAATACTTAAAAATAGTGAAAAGACGACGCAAACCGGTGCGAATAAAGTCATTTCAGCCATTGCCTCAGAAGTTGATAATAGCTATTCACGATTAGGTGAGTTTATAGAATCCAGCCTTGCGAGGATTGATGTAAAACAAGAGGCCCTTGAAACAGCGGTCAATGATAAGGACAGCATTTTGAAAGATTTGCATAATACGGCAAAAGATTTGGGTACAATTTCAAATGCTTCCGGTCGGCTTTTGGAAAAATTTAATTCATTGGCCAAAGAAATAGACGGCATTTTGACGACCATACAGACAACGGGCGTAAGCAAGAAAAGTACAAACTCAGAGACACGGGATAAACTTAAGTTAGCCATGCTGGATTTGCAAAAAGCCAATAGGAACAAAATTAGTGAATTGCCCGATATGTAATCCAAATCAGTATATTCTGTCCATATTTTAGCTCTATAGAAATCGCGCAATAACACTTCGGTAGTTTCTGCTAACTGGAAGTTTCACACCGCTCTCCAATGTTATTTGGTATTTCCCGCCGTTCATAGGTTCAAGGGAGATGACCTGCGAAATATTGATGATGGTTGAACGATGAACCCTTTGAAATATTTCAGGATCCAGCCTTTTTGTCATATTTTTCATGGTTTCCCGAAGAATATGTGTTTCACCTTCAGCATGCAAACACATATAGTCCCCGGCGGCCTCAATCCATTCGATCTTGGCGATATCAACGCGCGTAATTTGCCCACGGTCTTTTATATGAAGGTAAGCTTCATATTGATTATCAGATGCGGTCGTCTGCGCGTTAATAATTTCCGATAATTCAAAAGTGGGCGGATTATCCATGGAACGGATGAGGTTGATTAGCTTTGCGTTCTGTTCAATGGTGATTCGTTTTTGAAGGGCCGTACGTACTTTAATAATAGACTCTAGCAGGCGATCTTCATCAATTGGTTTTAACAGGTAATCCAATGCATAGGATTCGAAGGCTTTTATGGCATATTGGTCAAAAGCAGTCGCAAAAATAATGAGCGGCATTTGTTCTTTGGCCAGTGCCTTTACAACGGAAAAACCATCAAAACCGGGCATTTGAATATCCAGAAAAACCAGATCCGGACGTTCTGCGCGGATTTTTTTTATGGCTTCACGGCCATTGGCGCAGCTTCCGATAATCTCAATATCTTCATGGGCTTCTAAGCGTAGTTCCAGGCCGCGCAAAGCCAATGGTTCATCATCAACCAATAATGTTCTGATTTTTTTATTTGTCATTGAGGAACCTCCGTATATGGCTCATGCGGGAAATATTCACAGGGCAGGGATATTTTAATGGTCACCCCTTTTCCTTCTTGGCTGATTATTTCAAATTTACTTTGATCAGGATAGAGTTTTTTCAGTCTCTCTCTGGTATTTGGAATGCCAACGCCGCTGGAATTTTGATCAGGCTTTGCAGATTTATGGTTACTGATTCCCGGGCCATTATCCGAAAGTGTAATTTCAAGAATTTTATTTTTTATGCGGGCTTTAAGCGAAATAGTCCCGCCGTCAATTTGCGGGTTAATGGCGTATTTAACAGCATTTTCTACAAGCGGCTGCAATAGCAGGCTTGGTATCATGACCGGCTTGACCTCCTCCGGCACATCTATCACGATATTCAACCTGTCCTGAAAGCGCACCCGTTCAATGTCGAGATAAAGTGACAGGGCATATAATTCTTCTTCCAATGTGGTCTTCTGCATGGGTTGGCTGACAAGACTAAACCTTAGGAAGGCGCTCAGTTTGGTCAACATGCTGTTGGCCTCTTTGGTTTGTTTATCAAGAACCAACGTGGAAATGGCATTTAACGTATTAAACAGAAAATGCGGGTTCAACTGATAGCGCAGCATTTTAAGCTGGGCCTGATGAGCCTGAGCAGATGCCGCAAGATATTTTTCTTTCTCTTGTTGCAATTGAAAGTGATTATTTATCACAAAATATAGTCCGGTCCAGGCCATCAAAACAAAAGTATCATATAGCGTACGGTACAAAAAACCTAAACCCTGCATAGTCCAGTCCGGATCATATAGCTGGTTCATGGCCCATACTTCGACACAGGAAAATAACATTGAGCTTATCAATATACAGATGATAACATAGGCCAATAGGGTCAATGGTGATATATCGGCGCGCCTCAAGAATTGATATATATGACGCATGCCGATAGTGATCCAGAAGCCCCCGATAACGCCCATCATGACAGCATAAATAAATTCCGGCTTTTCACCAAGGGCATAGGCATTGAGTGTTCTGGCCGCACAATAGGCGATCCATCCTGCGATTTGCAGACTCCAAAACAGCCTTTCTTTATTTTCGATCAGATTTTTAAGTTTTTTATCCAATTTACGTCTTATCCATCGCGGTACTCTTACCTTAAATAATGCGCCTTGCTTTTACCCTTTCAGCTATATCATTTTACGCGATTTTGTAAATATAACTTTGTCCCGAACGGAAAAGCACCTCCTCAGCAGGCAGGGCTTCTAAACAAGTTGTGTGGTCTTGATAATAGATGCCCTGCCAATGCCGTCCCTACGGAGGATTCGAGGTCAATATTGATATTTCCTTTACCGTATCAGGCAAAAAACAAAAAAATAAGCCGTTTGCGGTGAAACGGCTTATGAATAAGATGAAATGATGCAGGGGCAAGACCCTGACGTAAGTTATTTGGGCATATTAACAACATGAATATCCTGCTGCGGGTAAGGAAAACTAATGCCTTTTTCATCAAATTTATGTTTGATGTTCTTGGTCAGGGCGGCTTTCAAGGGCCAATAATCACCGCTTTTTGTCCAGACGCGAACCACAATATTGACCGAACTATCCGCCAATTCACCAACAAAAATTGAGGTTTCCGGTGATTTTAAAGATCTGTCGTCGGCCTCAACCACGGCACCAATTTCGGCGATGGCATTATCGATATTATCATCATAGCCAATACCAATCATCAAATCGACCCGGCGCGTGTCATGGGCAGAATAATTTTGAATGGATGCGCCCCAAATCTGGCTGTTGGGTACGATAATCTGAACATTGTCACCCGTTGCCATCTCGGTAACAAACAGCCCTAAATTCTTAACTGAGCCAGCATGGCCTGCGGCATTAATAAAGTCACCAATCTTGAAAGGACGGAATATCAACAGCATAACGCCTGCGGCAACATTGCTAAGCGTGCCTTGAAGAGCAAGGCCAATAGCGAGGGATGCCGCACCGACTATGGCGATAAGGCTGGCGGTTTCGACACCAAATTTTCCAAGAACCGCAATGACGGTAAATATCAGGATAATATACCGTACGCCGCTTGATAAAAAGGCGGTTAGTGTTATGTCTATTTTTGAATTTTTGCTGAGTATTTTGGTCAAGACACGTTTGGCCCAACCGGCAACGATCGAACCGATAATCAGTATAAGCAGGGCGCCAAGAATATTCATGCCATATGTCATGGCAAATCCCGTTGCCATATCCGTATATTCTGCAGCTTTATCTTCCATTGGTGGTCCCTTGTGTGGTTTATGGTTAATAAATACTATTATAAGCATATTATTCTATAGGGTAACAAGCAAAAAATTATTCATTATAAAACACAAGTTTATATATTAAAGAAAAAATGTAAAATCCGTAAGCTTTGACATTTGCTTTACCCCAAGAACACATATAAGTGATCAATTGTTACTGTCATTAATGTTGTTTTTGTGACATTTTATTGATTGTTCAGGGATATATCCTTGGATATTGCAACATAAATTATAGGAAGCTAATATGACTAAGAACATTAAATCTAAATCCCTTTTTGTTGCGTCTGCTGTGGCAGCTGCGCTGACATTGTCTGCTGTACCAGCGGCACAGGCGAAAGGTAAAGCTGAAAAATGCTATGGTATTGTCAAGGCAGGTCAAAATGATTGCGCGACCGCTACGGCATCCTGTGCCGGCACCGCAACAAAAGATGGTCAAAGTGATGCCTGGATTTATGTGCCTAAGGGCACTTGCGCAAAAATCATTGGCAGCAGCCTCAAATCTGGCAAGTAGATTTTTTTGATGTCTGGCCCCCTCAGAATGGACAATAATCATCTTGATCCGATCCCGGCCAATGCCGGGATCGGCCTCAAACCGCAGCATTATGAAGAAATTCTGTCACTTGGGCCAGATGCCATGCCTCAAATTGGCTGGTTTGAGGTTCATACTGAAAATTATATGGGCGCTGGCGGCCCGCCGCATTATTATCTGGAAAAAATCAGGCAGGATTATCCGTTATCCATGCATGGTGTCGGTTTATCCCTTGGCACAGCAGAGGGTTTGAATCTGGATCATTTGCGCAGAATCAAAAATGTCGTTGACCGTTATCAGCCAGCATTGGTGTCCGAGCATATTTCATGGAGTATAGCCAATGGTGTTTATCTTAATGATTTGATCCCTTTGCCTTATACCGCTGAAACTTTACAAATCACCTGCGAGCATATTGACCAAATGCAGAATTTTTTAGGACGGCAGATTTTAGTAGAAAATCCGTCCAGTTATCTCTTGTTCAAGTCAAGCAATATGGAAGAGCCAGACTTTATCAATGAAATTTTGACCAATACGGCATGCGGGCTATTGCTTGATGTTAATAATGTTTATGTCAGCTGCCAAAATCATGGTTGGGATGCCCGCGATTATATTTCAAGATTAAAGCCTGAAACGGTCGGTGAAATTCATCTGGCAGGTCATTCCGTTAAAGAATGGCGCGGTCAGAGCTTAAGAATTGATGATCATGGCTCGCATGTTTGTGATGAAGTCTGGGCATTATACGAATATACCCTGTCCCTCATGGGCCCCAAGCCTACCTTGATTGAATGGGACAATAATATCCCCGCGCTTATAACGTTAAGCCAAGAAGCAGAACGGGCAAATATTTTATTGAATAGCGATCAATGCGCAAAAAAGTTTGGGTAAGAGGCATGGCAACATTGTTTGACATACAGGAGGGTTTTTTATCCGCTATTCTGGATTCTCAAAATGATATAATCGCGGATGAAATTTTAGGCCATGGCGTTCAAGAGCGGCTCAATATTTGCCGCAACAATACATTCATTACTTTGAGGCAGGCGCTGGCCCAAAATTTTCCGGTGTTATGCCGGCTCGTTGGCCAACAGTTCTTTGATCATATGGCCGGTAAATATATACAGAAAAGCCCGCCGACAACGCCATTATTAATGACTTACGGCGTGAAAATGCCAGAATTTTTAGAGGATTTCGGCGCTGTGGATAGTTTGCCCTATTTAGCAGATGTGGCGCGGCTTGAGCATCTGTGGAATAGGAGCTTTAATGGGCCGGATACCGCAGGTTTTGACCTTGAAACATTGAACAAGGTTGATCCAGAAAAATTTGAAGGCATAATTTTCAAGCTCCTGCCTAATATGCAGCTTATGTCGAGTATTTATCCCGTGCTTGACATCTGGTTTGCCAATCAAGCGGAGGAGGGCGCAAGTATAAATATCAATCTGGATAGAGGGCCGTGTCATCTTGCGATATTTCGCAAGGTGCAAGAAGTTGAAATCATGCCCCTTGATCCTGCGAGCCACATTTTTTTTGAACTTTTAAGTGCAGGAAAAACACTAGGATTTGCCACAGAACAAATCACAGAGAAATATCCCGCTTTTAATCTGCAGGAAGCCTTGCAGAATATCTTGCAAAATAACCTGATAGTGGGTTTTGAGTTTACGAAATAAAAAGAATAGGAAAACAGCATGATGCAATCAATGACGAAAATATTGACAACGACCACGGGCGTTATGTCTAAAATTCAAATATGCCAACTGGCAATATTGGCCAGGTTTGTAATGGCGTCCATTTTCTGGAAATCCGCCATGACAAAGATTGCCTTCAATGGGGAAGGAATGACGGAATTTTCGTTGAGCCAGATTTGGCATGTAATAACGCTGAATTGGACCGTGGCAGATAGCACATACATGTTGTTTGAATATGAATATGCCCTGCCGATAATTCCATTTGAATGGGCCGCGAATTTGTCCGTGGCGGCTGAGATATTATTGCCAATGGCTTTAATTCTTGGATTTTTTACGCGCTATGCCGCTCTGACCATGCTTGGCATGACATTGGTTATTCAGATATTTGTATATCCAAATCTATGGGCCGTGCATGCTCTATGGGTGATTGCCCTTTTAGTGATTATGAGCAAAGGCGGGGGCAGGCTATCCCTTGACCGGCTGATCTGCGGGAAATGTTTGTAGAAGCTTCATTCGCTATCACCGCGCAGGGCCTTTAATATACTTTCAAAAGGCAGGGTGACACAGGTAAAACGATTTTTATGATCCGATACCGGGTGAAAGATATTAAGAATTTTCCATTTTTCTTCAGGCCATATTTTGTCATCCAGATCTTTATCAGAGAGGCCTTGTTTGAGACTGTCATAAACGGCTTGAATGTTTTGCTCTGTCTCCCCGATTGAACATTCTGCAAGGATAGATGCGCTTGCCTGACAGAGAACGCAGGCCTTCGTGTCATGGGAAAAGGCTGAAACCTTATTATCTTCGAGTTTGAGATAAACCGTAATTCTATCCCCGCAGAGGGGGTTATGTACGGTTAGTCTCAAATCAGGATTGCTTAATGCGCCGCTTCCTGTCGCTGCGGCGGCTTCTTTCAAAATGGCTTTTTGATATAATTGGTCAATCATGGGGTTATCTTTAACATTAGTGTTTCTTCAAAATTGATTAATTGAATTTTTTAGTGGGTTTTTTGCGGTTTTGCTTGATTTGACTCATTTAGTAAATATAAGACTTCTATTAATATATATAGTGTTTTAATTTGGCGAAATAATTATCGTCTGAGATATCGTTTTTAAGGAAGGCAAAATTTACCCATGGCTAATTCGATTATATCGGGCTTCAGACAGAATTTTTTAGGAAATTCACCCGAATGGTACAAACTTACTATTATTGGGTTTCTCTGTCTTAACCCATTGGTTTTGTTCTCCCTTGGATATGAACAGGGTAGCTACATCGTTGGATGGATGCTGGTTCTTCAATTTATCTTCACGCTGACGATGGCCTTGAAATGTTATCCGCTTTTGCCGGGTGGGTTGCTCGCTTTTCAGGCGGTTTTCTTGAAATTGACGACACCTTATACGGTCAAACATGAAATTGAGCTTGGCTTGGAAGTGATTCTACTTTTGGTCTTCATGGTGGCCGGCATATATTTTATGCAGAAGCTGCTGATGCTTATTTTTACGAAGGTGCTTCTCAACGTAAAGTCAAAAACCGTCTTGGCTCTGCTTTTTTGCCTGATTGCAGCTTTATTATCCGCTTTCCTTGATGCTTTGACGGTGACAGCCGTGATCATTACCGTTGCTGTTGGCTTTTACGGTATTTATCACAAGGCAGCCTCGGGGAAACAAGGCAGTCAGACCCATGATCATTCCGCAGATGATGCCGTCGATGAATTGCATAAATCTGATCTTGAGCAGTTCCGGTCATTTTTGCGCACCCTCATGATGCATGCTTTGGTTGGTACGGCCCTTGGCGGCGTGACGACTATTGTGGGAGAGCCACAAAATATTATAATTGCGGAGCGGGCTGGTTGGGACTTTCTCGAATTTTTCCTTCGTATGGCGCCGGTTACGATGCCGGTGTTTGTCGTTGGTTTGTTGACCTGCGTTATGCTGGAAAAAACCCGTTTATTTGGTTATGGCACGACATTGCCAGATAAAGTTCGCTCTATTTTGGAAGAATTTGAGGCGGAAGAAAACGCGAAAAGAACTTTTAAAGACAATGCTTCTTTGATCGCGCAGGGCGTGGTCGGTGTTTGGCTCGTGATTGCTTTAATGCTTCATTTAGCCCCTGTTGGTTTGATTGGGCTTTCTGTCATTGTTTTACTCACAACCTTTACCGGGGTAACGGATGAACATCAAATTGGTAAGGCTTTTCAGGAAGCCTTACCTTTTACGGCGTTATTAGTGGTCTTTTTTGCTGTTGTGGCGGTTATTACGGATCAGGATCTGTTTGGCGGTGTGATCCGCTATGTCCTTGAACTGGAAGGTTCAGACCGGATTTCAGGCTTTTTTATTGCCAACGGCTTGTTATCCGCGATTAGTGATAATGTTTTTGTCGGAACCGTTTATATTTCCGAAATTCAAAAAGCCCTTGAAGCCGGCATTATTGAACGGGATGTTTTCGATCTTATGGCTGTGGCGATTAATACAGGTACCAATATTCCCTCTATTGCAACGCCAAATGGTCAGGCAGCATTTTTGTTCTTGCTGACTTCTGCTATTGCACCGTTGATCCGGTTGTCATATATGAGAATGGTTTTTATGGCTCTTCCCTATACGATTATTCTGTCTATTACGGCTTATATAATGGTGATTAGCGTGTTGGAACCTGCAACGCAATATATGTATGATAACGATATGATTGAACATCATTCTACCTATGAATTGAAGGATAAAACGACAGATAATTCGGCGCATTGATGCTTATTTATTGTAATTAATTATTTTAAAGGAGATGGATTTACCATCTCCTTTTTTTTAACTCAATATCATTCCAAATTTTTTATGTCAGATTTTTGTGCTGACAAGAACCTTAAAAGTTAATATATTGATTGCATAACAACTATTGGTATGAGAAACTCCAACCTATGAATATGCAGGGTTTAATTGTTGAGTTGGGTTGGGTTGAATTCTGGTGTAGTTTTCTAATATATTTAGATAAACTTTAGGTTGCCTATATTGGCCGCATTACTATATTAGTTATATTGAAAGTAACAATGGCTTGATCAGGGAGCACTTAAATAGAAAAGTGAAATTTCATGGTATCAAATTCGTCTGTAAACATCCAGTGTGACATGGATGATGAAAGTCAGGAAGAAATAGGGGAAGGGGCTAGCGTTACGACGGAGCCCCAAGACACGACTGTTTATTTTGATGAAGTTAAGGGGGTTATCAAATGGTTCGATTCTATCAAGGGATATGGATTTATTGCACCTGAGGACGAAAAGGGCGATATTCTGGTTCATTTTTCCATCTTGAAGGATGTTGGCAGGCGTATGCTACCAGAGGGTACGTCGGTTAAATGTTTATCTGCGGATCGCTCCAAGGGTCGTCAAGCGGTAAAGATTCTTGAATATGACCTGACGACTGCTGTTGGTGTGGATGTCGAATCTGAACAGATGGAAATCACCGCTATTGACATGGATGACTCTGAGTTCGTTGAGGCAACCGTTAAATGGTTTAACAGGGTGCGCGGATATGGTTTTGTGAACCGGAATGATGGGGGACAGGATGTTTTTATCCATATGGAACTTCTGCGCAAATACGGTATTGATCACCTGATTCCTGGACAGACCGTTGCTGTTGCTGTTGATGACGGGGATCGCGGGCTGGTGGTTAAAGCTATCAAGATATAGAACGGCTAATGATTTTAGGGCCAGTGACTTTAGGGCCAGTGATTTAGTTTTTGGCCAATCAAGAATAGGGTAAATTGTGACCATTCTTTCCTTTCGCCTGAGTAGGCCGGTTCTTTTTTTATTCATTTTTATTAACACTATTCTTATGACTGATTTTTCTTTTGCCAATGATAGCCAACAACAGAAGGTGACACACATCACCTTTGAGCTTGAGGAGCTGTCCATATTATCAAAAGGTCAAAGCCATAGATTTGATGTGGAGGTGGCTCAATCATTCGAGCAACGCGCCAGAGGTTTAATGTTCCGAAGAGAGATGCCTGAAAAAAATGGCATGTTGTTTCTTTTTGAGAATAATCAAATGGTAACCATGTGGATGGAAAATACTTATATCCCGCTCGATATTATATTCTTGAATAGAAAAGGCATGATAACACATATTGCAAAATCAGTTGTGCCAGAATCGCGGGACTATATTCATTCTCGCGTTCCGGTGGTTTCTGTTCTTGAAGTGAATGGGGGTGTGACTGATGATCTTGATATTCAAGTCGGCGATATAATTGAACATCCTTTTTTCACGGAATAACACCGAAGAATCTACAAAACTTTAAAAAAACAAAGATAGTTGATAAAGCACTTGCCCTATGCAGGTGCTTCTTGTATTAAGCCTAGCACGCTGATTTAATCCAGTCGGGGAGTGGCGCAGCCTGGTAGCGCACCTGTTTTGGGTACAGGGGGTCGCAGGTTCAAATCCTGTCTCCCCGACCATTAAATTAGTATAATAAAAAA
>JAJRQU010000204.1 GCA_024280095.1 Alphaproteobacteria bacterium
GGTGATCACACTCTAGCACGGCCCGTAAGATGGCCCAGCACTTGACGATCCATCCCCCGCCGCTGGCGGCTAAGAAGGCCTCTCGTCGCCAGCGGCCCTTTATGTCATAAAGGGCCGGATTAATCATAAGACAAGCACTTTTGTTCGCAACACCGGACGAGCAGCTTTGTGACCCAAAATCCAAAAAGCCCTTAAAAGGCATTACAGAGGAAGAACGTCTGCGCATGGAACGGGAAATGGAAATGCTCCGTCGTGATATGAAGGCGGTTGAAGAGGATTATGGGACCAATGTGGTACGCTTAGTCGTAGCCAACGGTTATGTGAGCCGGTTGCTGGAAAATGAATATATTTCCCATTACATGAACCGATATCATAATGAACTTTATTCTCAACTGCACAGTTTAACGGAAACCCTGTCGCAGGAATCCAGCCTGAATAGGTGAAACAAACCACTGTCTGATACCGGTCCGGCGGTTGTTCAACAGGCAGAGATGGGTACCGGGACCCGATAAGCGCCGGGATCGACGGAGGGAACTGAGCCTGCTAGGCGGAAAACCAATGTCGGACGTGGGAAAGGCGCCGAACCCGTCCCGGCCCACACCCCCTATCAGGGGCAGGACACCCCTGTCGCATACGGGGTATTTCCATCATGCTCACCGGCAACTTCATGATGTGAAATACTCCAGGAACCAATAGGCTGAACTTTAGCTCAACGAGTTTCAATTACTAACATTCAAATCTAACGCACAAATCAAACACGTTGAATTACGCACATATTTATCATAAAATTCTTACCCGCTATAGAACGCTAACAAGAACCGCTATAACCGGATATACAGAAGCAACTGGTTAAACCAACATACCCTTAAAATAAGCAGTAAATTAAAAGCGTATAAAAAAATCAACCAACTATGTAGCAGCCTTGCTTGATTTTATCTCATAAATATAATATAATGATAGAAATTCTATCAGGAGATCGTCATGGGGCAAATGAAAGAAGTAGAGGCACTAAACAAGTTTAATCAGAAAAAAGATAAATTTTATGATGAACTTCGTGATTGGACCTATGAAACCCTCTCTGAAAGCAAGGGAGGACAAGAAGGAGGCACGGTTTGGAGCACTGGCCCTACAATTGACTCACTTTCCGTCTTAAATGCCGTATCAATGGCTGAAGAGACCTTTGGAATTAAAATAGAATTGGATAAAATAATTCTTAAAGGCGGCTATGAAAGTTGCGACCATTTTCTTGAAGATTTCATGCCCAAATTACAACTATCTTATGTGAAAACCTTTTCTGAAATTAAGAAAGAAATAGATGCATAATAATCCTTCCCAAAAAACGATAGGTGAGCGAATTAGATCTCAAAGGGAAAATTACCTTGGACTTTCCCAAGAAGCGCTAGCGCAAGCCACAGGACTTTCCCGTTCAGCAATATCACAAATAGAACTTGGTAATCGCAAAGTGACTACTATTGAAATTAATCAAATATCGGTTGCTCTATGCTGCACGATAGAATACCTCATAAAAGGTGAAGATTCCCACATCCCAGATGATATTTCTCATTTGGCGAGAACAGCTGGGGCTCTTTCTAGGGATGACCAAAAAGAACTGCTCAAATTTGCTCAATTTCTTGAAGCCAAGAAACGTGAGAAAGATATATGAGGCGAGATCAAAGAAGAAAAGCAATCCTCAATGGCGTAAAGGTCGCTCGAGAAGTACATAAGTCCCTTAATCTTGAAGAACGTCTCGGCGAAAAACTTTGGTTTATCGACGTTTTTTCCTTCATTGATGAATTAGGAATACCATTATTATTCAGGCCCCTTGAAGGTCTACTCGGCGCATTCATACCAACTCCAATTCCAGGAATTATAATTAACTCTGAACGGCAGAGACACTTACAAAGATTTACGGCGGCACATGAACTTGGACATTGCACGTTAAAACATAGCCCAAGTTTTGACAAAGAGATTATTGGCCGGATGCCTACTGCAAATGCGGATGATCACCCTGGGATGATATATCAGGAAATAGAGGCTGAGGCGTTTGCTGCAGAATTTTTACTTCCCAAGTGGTTGTTGATATTTCACTTAGACCTGCGTGGATACACTCCATCAACAATAATAGACCCACATGTTATTTATCAACTTTCATTACGAGTGAACGCCAGTTATACAGCAACTGTCTGGGCGTTACATACCCACCGAATATTACGTTTTGATGATGCCAAAAAACTTGCCAGCGTACAGCCTCGAAATATCAAAAAGGCAGTTGACCATAAGAGACTTCTATCCAATTCATGGGCTGATGTTTGGTTGTTGGACCAATACGATAATCACACATTAATCGATGCAAACCCCGATGATATAATTTATTGTCACTGCCAAGAACTGATAACAAGCGGATATACACTGTCAATTGATGAAATATCAAATGCTAAAATTATTAGTGATGAATACAGCACTCAAGAAAATGCATCTTCTATTGGAAGCAACCCAGAACGCGAATTGGTAATTTCACAATTTGGGATGTCAGGAACAATTAAGACGTTCCAGAAACGTCTATTTGATCAGCAGGCAAAAATTCAATCTGAATTAGATGTTCAATTTCATGGTATTGGCAAAGAATACGGATTGCCGAAAAATGCAGGGTTTATTCAGTAAAAATGATTACTCCTTTAATCGATATCTCAGGTCAATGTTTAAAAATTAGGGATCAAGGGCAACGCAATACATGTTTGGCATTTGCATTATCTTCATTGCATGAAACAAACCTCCAAACAAAAGAATATATGTCTACTGAAGAACTTCATTACTTTGCAAAGCAGCGGCAAGGCAGCTTTGATAGTGGTGTTGATTTAACGTACGGCGTGGAAGCGCTTTCAAAGGATGGTCAATCTTTTGATCAATTATGTCCCTATTTCGATGTAGAGCCAAGTATCTCATGGAAACCTCCCCACAGCACAGAAAAATATACATACGACGTTTTGCAAAAAACGTTTGACCTTGGTTTTGTTTTAGAAAAATTAAAAGCAGGGCTTCCGATAGTAATTGGAATTGGCATTACCAATCAATGGTGCGATATGGGTGAAATGATAATTGATTATGATGAAACTTTTCAGGTGCTTGGGGGACATGCTGTGGTCCTGATTGGTCAAGGGCAATGCCGACAAGGCACTGACTACTTCAAGGTCCGAAATAGCTGGGGCCCCGAATGGGGAATTGGCGGCTATGGCTGGGTGTCTGAACTATATTTAAAAAAAATGACTATTGGTATTATTACTTAAAGGAAAATTTATGATCATAGTAAGAGGAGAAACATGCGTTGAGGTATGGTGCAAAGCCATAATCTCCCTTAGCGAACAAGATCATAATGAGGCATTTAATGTTATATTAGAGATTAATAACCCGATACAGGTCTCTGAACCTGAAATGGTGGTAATGCGAGAATTTGACAGGCTGTTAATTTCAAAGAATAAACAGCCACTACACACTGTATCTCAAACAATATTTCCTGATGGAATATACTTAAACGAGGGCATAAAAGGAGTATTTGAGACATACCCCGATAAAATCTATAAAAGAATAAAGCATGGGAAATGGGGTACTTATGCATATCGCCTTGTTAGGTGGCCAATAAGTGACGATACCAACATCAATCAACTCGAAACGCTAATCCATAAAATTTCTGCTATCAATATTGGTGAGAAAAAATTCTCCAGTTGTTATGAAGTTTCCACACATCATCCGTCATTGGAAGCTATTTTATATGATGCAGAATCTGATTGCCGCGCGAGAATGGGACGACAATGTCTCAGCCATCTTAGTTTTAAGGTGGATTTCAAGAAAGACCCTACGGCCCTATTGTTGACAGCAATTTACCGAAATCATTATTACTTCGAGAGATTATTGGGGAACATGTTAGGATTGACAAAACTAATGAGTTTTGTAGCAAAAGAAAGTGGTATAATTAATGAACTAACTGATCCAGTTGGACCTTTAATTATCCATTCCACCCATGCAAAAATTGAAACCGGAAAATCAAAGATCCTAGAATTAGCCAAAAATCACTTAAATTCTATTGATGATTTGTGAGCAAGTTCCATTTTGGCGGAAAATAAAACTCATAAGGTTCTGGGTTAGTCTTATATATTTGTTTTATTCTTGAGCGGCCCGTTCCAACAACAATATCGGGGTGTACTACTCGGCAATATTTATCTGTTTCACAAAACAGATTTTGGCAATCTATTAAATGTAAACTACGCCCCCATAAATATTGAAAAGACAAATTTAGGGCACTAAAGGCTTGTTCTTGCATATCCACCATTAGTTTAATTATATCTGAAGTAGTATAATCTCCTAAATCTACAAAGCACTTTCTAATGCCATCAATTGCTCCCGGGCCTGCTTTCACAAAATCATTTTCGCAAAAATTAAAATACTCAGAGTAGTTTAGATCTATGGCATATTGATATGCGAGGAAAGGCCCTATGCCTGGTAAATTCTTAACAGTATTATATAATTCCCCAAGTGTTTTTGCATTTTGAATCTTTTCCAGTTCTTGCTTTGACATAATAAATTCGAGAAGGTCAAGATGATTGTTATGCTTCCTTTCATGACCAAACTTAGACTTTGAAGATGGCATAATATAAGCAGCAGAATACAACGTTACCTTTTTTGCGAAAGCTTCGTCCAAAAGAATAGATATTTCTTTAAGTATCCCTTCCCGCCAAGTTATTTCCCCTATTTTCCTCTCTAGGTGTTCCCATGTTTCGATCTTATTAAACATTTTAAATAAGAGAGTACGAAATATTATATCTTCAAAGCTTCTTCTCTTCCCATATTGCACGGATCTAATGAGATATTGGCTAACCCGATCAGATACGCGATATACATTTGTAAACCTATGCCGCCGAAGAACTGGATCATCGGTCAAAACTAATGATTTTGGATCAGCTATTTTTTTAAAAAAAATTTCTTGCCTTTTATGTGCAAATTTCCAATAGGTATCAAAAGCACGAGACGGAACTGGTTTAGTTTTCTTAATATGAATATATTGAGAAACCACCAGATGAGTTGCTGTTGTATGGTTGCTTTTCGGGCGAGTGAAACCTAACTTCATAGATTGTTGTAACATTATTTTTTTACTCGCTGTATCTTTTCGAATAATATTGAACGTTCTTTTAGATTAAGCTTTACCCGTCCGCCACCGTTTTCTCTAAGTGCAACATAAATTTTACAAGCTTCTATTATTGCTATTTCCCATTCCCATTGCTTAACCATATGAACTTCATAATGTTTTGTGAATATTCTTATTTGATCCAATATTTCTGTGCTAACAACTTTTTTATCAGCAAGTAACCGTTCTCCATCCACTTCCGTCGCATAGGAGTGTACAATCTTAGCAATAGCTTCCTCAGTGATTCTAGCCCGAGCACCATCTTCAGCATTTGCTTTCTCTTTACTATGAAATCTATGAAAATTCTTGCCAGAATTAAGCAATTCTCCCTTACCCAGCCTTAATAACTTTCTGAGTACTGGTGACCAAGTCAATATAGCCGCAAATGCCATGTGAAAAGCATCGTGATAACGGTATCCATCTTCAATGTACGCATTATCATCAAGAGGGTCACCGACAAAAATATTTTGATCTTCAAATAATACCTCAACACTTTCGCACCCCTTTGGCATTACAACAAAACTCATCTTCTCTGGAAATCTTTCTTCAGGTTTGTCTCTACTATCAAGTCTTTTTGTCGGTATAGAGCCTTCCATCTTCCACCGCCCAACAGTTTTACTGTAATTTTCTTGTGCTACCGTATTCAAGTTGATGTCATTATTTTTTGCGAATACAGTTAAGTACCATAAAATATCTCCCAAAATACGCTCCAAATGACTTGAAGTAATATCTTTTTCCTGCAATTTACCATATGAAAAATATTTCATCAGGTTCGCGGATTTCCTAATAAGTCGGGCCAATAACGCATCTTCATTACTATGAATTTCTTCAGTAATCGTTTGCCAAGCGATTTCTTGAAATTCCTCAAATGTAAGAGGTAACCTGCTCTCACACTTATTCAATAACATGGAAATATTATCTCTTGTAGTTTGAGTTGTTGTTTTTAGAGATTTAATATGAGATATATTTGCTTGCATGACATCGGTTCTCAGGTCCAAATCATAGCGTAATGCTATTGCAGTAAGGTACCAAAGGCTATCACCTATCTCTTGTATAAGTTTCTGCTTTGCATGAAACCTATTGGACTTTCCTTCACGTAAAGATTTTTTACACTCGGATAATAGTGAGCCGATTTCCCCAATTAACCCTAAAAATAAAATCCTGCCTGAGCCTTCTATTCCAGAAGTTTTATCTGAAAAAGAAACTTGTCTTATATAAACTGGTATATCCATATCTAAGCCCCCTATTTTATCAAACATCCTGGTTGGTACACTACAGTTTTTTTCTACTAAAGCAAGAATGCCAATATGTATCAAAAGAAACTCTCATAGACATTATTGTAGTTTGCATTAAATAGATAATTCATAAATCCCTTCAAAAAAGTACCATCTGTCCATCATCAGAATTTATAATGCCGTAAACTTCTCTGGCCATAGCAATAGTGCCAGTTCCAACCAATGCCGGTTCTTCTTTGATATGGTTATGAATATGCCAGCTTATCCAGACTTTAAGACCCGCAGCCTGTTGCGTGATGTGCAATTGATCAGGCCCACCACGGCTACCAAAATCACCAAACTGATCTTTGAGGGCATGTTCAATCTCTACATCTGACATCCCTTCCTCAAACCTGTGCTGATTATCACGAAAAAAACGTGGCGTGACGGCTTTTAAAGCCGCCACTTTATCTTTTAGAGTGACCGGTTTCACTGATCGTCACCAGCATTTTTATCTTGTGCGTTATCCTTTATGGGAAACACATAGAAACCACCATTGATAATCTGAGTACCATAAGGCTTGACATAAAAACTGCCATCACCCCGGTCCCAGGCCATGCCAATGGTTTCAAAGTCAGCATTGTCACCGCTGCCGTTACGTTTCCGGGCAATATGGGTAGGTTTGTTGCTTTTATTGCTCTGTTGTTCTTCGGTATTCATAAGGTTTCTCCTGTTTATGTTCAAAATTTGACGGGATCATTCCAGCCATGCATATGTTTGGGTCTTCAGGTGTGATAACCCTGTCCACAACCTTCATCAGGGCCCTATGAGGTGCGCTTACGGCAATATCCGTTAGCAAAACCACAGGGAGGAAGGTCGTTGACGGGGGTCGCCTGAAGATCAGTCTGCATCAGGTAAGGAAAGAGATATTGTTCAAGAGTTTTACAAAACAGAGCCAAACTGATCGAGGACCACAGGCTTATAAAACATCACTGCACTTTATACGGAATACTCACCCTTGGCAGGGGCTACTGTCGACAACTGTTGTCTGGCCTTCCTGAACTGGTGATCACTTTGAATGAAAGCTTCAAGCATCGCAGGTATCAGATTCTGAGCAGTTTCTGTTTCACTATACTCCGCTTCATAAACGCGGACATAATCCTCAATCTGATCATAAAGATCCGGCATGATAGAAATGGTAAGTTTAACCGGTTTCCGGTCCGGCAATCTGGCAATTTTCAAGGTCATAGGGATTCCTCGGAATAGGGTTTCAGGGTGAGGTCTTTATGCACGATCACTTTTAGTTTCCATCCCGGGCGAATGGTAAGCGTCGGTTTTTGGTTGAGATATTGCTCCATAATGGCCTGTCCCGCTTTATTGGCCGTCCGCTGAGTGCTGTCCGTCAGCGCACGCAACAGACTGTCCTGATCATCTCCTATGGCAAGTTCCGTCCCAACACCCAACAAAGTGGACAGAGCAATACCTTTCATCAGATCGCCCGTATGGAAATCAACACCATCCGTCAGCCCGGAATATCCCGCCTGATCGCTGGCCGTCATATTATCGAGCGTGATATGTGAGCCGTTGGGCATGAGTAACCGCTGCCAGATGATCATAGCCCGCTTTTGGCCTTGCGCAATCTTGCTGTCATAACGGCCCATAAGACGCGCACCCTGCGGCACCAGTAAATGTTTGCCCGTAACTGTGTCATATATATTTTCCGTAACCTGAGCCATAACCACACCCGGCAGATCACTGTTGATGCCGGTGATCAGACTGGCCGAGATTATGGTGCCGGCCATCAGTTGATAAGGTGAGTTCGACTGTTCAAGCTCAAAGCCTTCCTTTTCACCCGAAGCTTTCAGAGAATTTGTTCCCATCAGCCGATCTGTGCCCGTTACCTGAGTTCCAGATACCTGATTTCCATTCAGGGCAAAGAAAATCTTGCTTTCCCGTGCGCGGATGGCCGCCTGCGCCTGACGTAACCTTTCCGCCCTTCGCGCATCCGTTTCTGCAGACGGTTTCTGACCCACATTATACAGCTCCGGACCTTGCGGTTTTGCGCTAAAGTCCGTTGGTGCCAGTCCATAAAGAGTTGCCATCAGCATCACGGTAACGCACAGCATAAAGACACCGATCAGAAACTTGCGATTTATGCGTGTGACAGGTCTGAGCTTTACCTTCAGGGCAAATGTCTCTTTGTTTTCAGGGGTGTTTTCCATCACCGTCTCCCGACTTTGCGGGTGATACGGACAATCTGTTGTTTCTTCTCCCCTAACCTCAACTCAGCCGCTTTGAACAGCCGGTCCACTATATAGGTGTTGCCTTTAACCCGGTAATTGACCAGTTCCACCTGTCCCCTGTCGCCGGAGATAAAAAGCGGTGGCGCTTCGCCCTGATCCAGACGTTCGGGGAACTAGATATAAATCTTTTTACCATCATCAAATACCTGAACGGGCCTCCAGGGCGGTGTGTCACCTGATATCTGATAACGGAAGTTAAGATTGTTCAGATCAAAATCTGCCTTTACGGTTTGATCCTGCCTGGCAGAGGCCTGGTTGTTACGCGCTTTCAGGGCCAGAAGTTCATCTTGCGGATAATGCCAGCTGAGGGATGCCATATAGGTGGATTTATAACTCATCATATCCAGATGATAGCTTCGCCTGTCGGTGAGGATGACCAAATTGGTTTTCAGACCCGGTGCCACCGGCTTGATTAGAATATGGGTCCGTAATGTTTGTCCTGATCCACTTGTGGTATCGCCGATAATCCACCTCAGGGTATCACCCGCAGATACGGTGTTCAACTTTTCCCCTGCCTGCAGCATAATGTCCGTCACCTTACCGGGCGCGGCATAAAGCTGATAAAGCGCCCCTTCCATGAAAGGGTAAGTCTGGATCGCATTGAGATAGCCGTCTGAGGACGGCATCACTTTTGATCTTTTGTGATCCGCACTGATAACCTTGTGGGGACTGGTTTTTGTCTCCCCAGACTTATCTGCTTTATTCGGCAGCAGTTTTAACTGCCCCGGCATGGCGACCGGCGTTACCACCTCCACAATCCTGATGGGCAGATCCGATTTTTCTTCTCTTTGGGCGGGTTGATATTTAACCGTATCATATTTAAAGTCCGGTTGTTTTCCGGAACAGGCGGTTAAAGCACATAGCAGAAAAGGCAATATCAGTTTTTGAATGATGGTCATGAATTATCTCCGGTTTTAAGATCTTTGCTCCAGTTAAAACCATGGACATAAATGCCCAGCGGGTTTTTACGGAGCTGATCAACTGATTTCGGTTGCTGAAGAATGAGGGACAGAATGGCCGTATAGGTTTCGGTGGCAACAAGACTGCCATTTTCATGGGTAGCCTCCCGCCATTTAACCTGAAAGGATGTATCGGACGCCCGCACCACACTGGTTACTTCCACGGCAATGGATCTCTCACCAATGCGCGCGAACGGATCATGATCACGGGCATATTCGTTGAGAACCAACGCGCCTCGATCGGTGACATAATCGTAAGCCCTGAGCCAGTTTTCCCGGACCACCACCGGGTCAATGGCAATGGAACGCATGTTCCTGATAAAATCCGACAGGTGATAGGCTATCTGGGCATCGCTGGCACTATAACTCTCCGTGGCATTGCCCACAGCCCGGACGGCCCCCTGCTCCGCCACCTCCACAACGTAAGGGGTGATGCGGCTGCTGAGACTTTGCCATATGAGCGCCATGCTCATGATCATCACAAGGCCCAATGATATAAACCAGCATCGCCCTCCCGGGTCACGCCATCCCGCTGGAGATATTCCATGTGCATTTTAGCTTGTCTCATTCCAGAACCTGCCAGTTTGATCAAACGGGTTTTGATGATCACCCTTCGGCTATCTGACCTTTGCCTGATCTTAAAAGAATAGGCCGCCGTTTTACCTCTGCCAATTTTGAGCTTCTTGCCAGACCGAATTGACGACCTCATGCGATCCAGAAAGTTTCGGCCCATGCGAGAAGTTTGGGTGCGCGGTTTTCCCATACGAACGCGGAACTCATCTTCTCTGTTTTTGCGGGCCATTTAAGCGCTTTCATGTTGAATTAGGGAACTTTGGGAAACTTGGCACCAGCTCTATGCCTTATGTACTTTGGGGTTCAACAATGTGCCAGTGTTATGGCCTCCTTCAAAAACACTAAAAAAAAGATGTGCAGACGGGGAATTAGGGTGCTTTGGCACCAGGCCTTTTATCTTGCCCTCAATTTTTCCTTAAAAAAATACCTTTTATGCCCCTTTTATTCTTATCTACAATTCTGGGAATAATTATTTTTTGTTTTCAAAAATCCATATGGGCACAGCTTTTCCAATGATCATTTTACGTGTCACCGGGCCAAAATAACGGCTGTCAAATGAGTGTGTAGTGTAAGTAGATAGCAGAAAATATTCATTCTTAAAAAGGCTGCGACACCCTATCCAGGGCACAAGAATTCTGCCCCTGGAATCTCTTTCAAGCAGGTCGGCTACAGGCATTTCATTGATAAAAACATGCCCTTTTCTGATACAGATATGATCGCCCAGCTTTGCTGCCACAGGCTTCAGAATGGGAATATCTATGGGTAAATAATGTCTTTTCGCAACCATCTTTTTTGCCTGAACTGGAATATCAGCGAACACATAATCGCCTTTCCGTATCTTGGAGTTCACGATTAGGTAATAGCCCTTTGGTGCACTGCCGGTGGGATTATATATGATTTTGACCGGTATTTTTATGAACAAACCAGCACATAAAATCATCACAAGGGTCATAGTAATAAGTAAATACCGCGATTTCATCGGCCGCTTCCCCATGTCAGAAAGTCTGTTTTCTGATAAGCCCTATGTTGTGCCATGCCATAGAGATGCGGGATATTGCGCGTCATGATACATTGTCCTAAATACCGGTAATAATCTGGCGAAACGTCACATAAATCTATGTCCTGCTGTTCAATGCTGTCGAGTATTTTCAGAGCTCTTTTGACATAAGTGGCGCCTTTAACCCAAAGCAGAATCTCTGCGCCGGGCATTATGCCGGGATAGTTTTGTCTGCTGTTAGCTCTCCGCATTAAGGTCCGCAAGATGGCCAATTTCCAGCTCTGAGTGCCATATTCACTTGCCCACCATCTTATATAGCAGAATGTCTGACCCGGCCTGAACCAGGCAAAAGCCCGTCTTCGATCGATATTTTTATCAAAACTAAAGTTGCCAAACCTAAGCCAATAGTTGACATGGTTCTCTATATAAAACAGCTCGCCCGGGTTAAATCCTCATTCATCGGATGTGGATCTATATTTATGGTCTTCTGACCACTGGTTCAGCTCATCTATATGATACATGACATAGCGGCCATGTTTGCGATAGGCTGGACCAGTACCATAAACGCGCATCTTCGCCATTGTATTGGGCCGCAGCCCCAGATATCTTGCAGTTTCTTTTGTATTTAAGAATATATTTTGAAGGGGATTTTCGAGCTTTTGTTCCATCTGTCTTCTCTTTCAGTTTCATATTTTTAACAGCCCCCGTGCCAGTATTTTTCCTCATACGCCCAACCCGTTCCACTACCAGAACGGGCAGGTTTCCCCCGGAAAGAAAATGATCTAGACTGCTACGGCCATATTCCAGCCAAATGGGATGCTCCCATAGTGAGTTGAACAGGAAAAAACCCCCGCTGCCGGGCCCAAGGCTTAATATATGGGTGTAATATTTGAGGGTTGATATTTATTAAATCAACTGGCATGACAGAGAACCATCATCATAAAAATGCCATTTTTTGACATTATTTATAATTTCAGCATATACTAATGGTATATTTAAAATGCATACCTCAAATGCATAATAACAATATATCAGGGCTCGGAGGAATTGTTTATGGGAAACAAGTGACCGAACCATTGTTATGAATATATCTATTTTTGCCCGCAAATCTGACTATATATCAGACCTCCACCACAGGCTTTACCGCTTGGCAATCATGAAGGTGGTTCATCCTGATACTATGCCCGTGACCATAAAAACAGGCAAGTGGCGAGGGCCAATTCATAAAACATCAGGGCCAGAAAAATATTGCGGGGGGAAATATCGATGTTAAACTTTACCGGCATTCAGGATTTTATCCGGAAAATTGAAGGCATAAACGACCTACAGGAATTGCAGGGTCAATTCACAGAAGAACTCAAGCCTTTCGGCTTCGACAAACATACCTGCCTTTCTTTTGTCGACATGAACAACCCGCCCCCTAATGCCATTCTACTCTTTTCTTTTCCGAAAGAATGGGTCCGGCATTATAAAGAGGAGAAGTTTTTTGAGGATGATATTGTCCTTAAAACCCTATTCAGGGAACCCAGACCCTGCATCTGGAACAAGCTGACAGATTTGGACAAACGCAATCAGCAAATATTCTCGGAAGCGAGTGAGTTCGGCATTTCCAACGGCATTACAATACCTATTTTTCTGCCAGGGTCCTATCCCTGTACAGTCAATATCGCCGGAGATCACAAGGATGTGAATCCGGATGTATTCCATGCCCTGCACTTAATGGCCGTCCATTATCATTACAGGGTATTACAAATTAGTGGAATTATACCTCCTCCAGCACAACAAACACGGTTTACCAAAAGAGAAAAAGACTGCCTGAACTGGATCGCCTTCGGGAAAACGTCCTGGGAAATAAGCATCATTCTTGGTGTCAGTGAAAACGCCATTAATTTCCATATCAAGAATATTTTCTTTAAACTCGATGTCAGCACCCGCGCCATGGCCATATTCAAAGCGTCCCAACTCGGTCTGGTTTATGCCTGCTCTCATATTACTCCCGCAGCAATGACCAGGACGGAGCTATAGGAGATGGAGAGAACAGGATTTCAGGAAATTGAAGATTTTATCACCAAAACAAAAACTATTGATGATATTGAAATTCTTCAAAATACATTCACCAAAGAAATCACATTCTTAGGTTTTGACAAACATACATGCCTGTCATTGGTGGATATGAATGACCCTCCGCCAAATTCCATCCTTCTTTTCTCTTTTCCTGAAAAGTGGGTCGAGCATTACAAGAGGCAGGAATATTACAAAGATGATGTGGTTTTAAAAACTATCCTCAAAAGACCCACGCCCTATGTCTGGAAAGATCTTAATATATCCGACCGTCGTAATCAGCAGATATTTTCAGAAGCAAAAGAATTCGGCGTCTCATATGGTATGACTGTTCCCATTTCCCATTATGGTCATTACCCCTGCAGCATCAATATCGCAGGCTGCAATATGGATATTGATCCTTTAAATTACCATGTCCTCCATCTGATGGCCCTGCATTATTACCAGAAAGTTATCGAAATAAAAAAGCTGAACAGAGACTTGGCCATCACCTCGGCCCTGAGCCTGCGCGAGGCCGAATGTCTTCTCTGGGTCTCAAAGGGAAAAAGCGACCAGGATATAGGCGATATTTTATCAATATCCCCCACGACTGTACGCGAGCATATGACACATGTCCGCGAAAAATTTAAAGTGAGAACAAGAGCCCAGGCTCTGGTAATTGCCATTTCATGTGGTATTATTTTGCCATAAGAGTTGATTAAACCCGTAAATTTAATTATTTATTGAAAATTATTATCTCAATTGATATACTCAAACGATATCATTTGAAGTTTTGATTGGAAATACAATGCCGCAAAATATTAAAATTTATGAGCCTCCTGCAAAAAGAAAGAAAACATTCCTAGGGGAAATAGGTATTCCGTCACGCGGGGCCAAATTAAATGCAGCCATAAATGCAGGCTTTAAATATGCTGTTTATACAAAGCTGGCTGATGTGTCAGGTATACAAAAAATAGACATCGCGGCTGCCGCCCTGATAACCCGCCCCACTTTAAACCGAAGAGCAAAATCCGGTCAGTTTAACCGTGGAGAGAGTGACAGGCTATATCGGTTTGCCAAGGTTTTTACAGCGGCAACAGAGCTTTTTGAGGGTAATAAATCAAAAGCCCGGGAATGGATTCAAAAACCCGTCAGGGGGCTTGGCGGCCAAAGGCCTATTGAAATGGTGGGGACGACTGCTGAATCCGAAACTGTTCTGGATTTAATTAATCGCCTGGAACATGGAATTATCGTTTGAGCCAAATTCTCGCATATCGGCTCACAAAAAGAAAATGGAAAGCAACGGCCTTCGATGGCGAAGGGGCTATGACATATGGCGGTCGGTGGAACAGCAAAGGCAAATCCTGCGTTTACCTTTCCGGATCAGAATCCCTGGCGATATTGGAAGTGATGGTGCATCTCGATGACAATAGCCTCCTACAACATTACATCATGTATAAAATCACACTGACTGAGAAAAATATATTATCCCTTGCATCTGATAAACTTCCTGTAGAATGGCGGGATGAGCCGGCGCCACCTGAAACAGCCGATATAGGGGATATGTGGCTGGAAGGCATGACTAGTCTTGCTCTGGCAGTTCCCAGTGTCATTGTTCCAAATGAATATAATTATATTCTGAACCCAGCCCATCCTGATTTTAAAAGCACAGTCCAAACTGCAGAAGAGGTTAATTTCCAGCCTGATGATCGGTTGTAAACTATTCATTAAAGCGCCCTTTATCAGATAATTGATAACTGCCAACTGCAGATGGGGACAATCATATTGCTCCAAACTCCTGAAAAACCAGTATAATCAAGTCAACCCTATATCTGTAGGGTTTTGCTTTTATCCCTTCGCTTCATACTCGGTTTTCACAACTGAAACCTATTCTTGGAGCTGAAAATGATAGAAATTATCACAAAATACAACAGGCACGAATATGAGCGGCAAATGAATCAGATGTATCGGCAACGATATGAGGTATTTGTGAATCAGCTAAAATGGCGTCTGCCCCAGGCCAAGAATGGCCTGGAAATTGATGAATTTGATACTGAAGATACAATATACCTGATCTCACGGGACGATCAGAGAAATGTTCAGGGTTCGAAACGATTAATTCCCACTTTAAAACCTCATCTGATGTCAGAGGTTTTCCCTCACCTGATTTCAGGCGATGTTCCCCGGGGGCCCCATATCTGGGAAAGTTCCCGTTCCTGCATAAGCCCAAAGTGCCGAGACACAGGAATTATCGGCGAGTTATTTCTGGCTATGGTCGAGGTCGGCCTTTTGCTCGCCATTGAGAAAATAACCTTCGTGTGCAATATGAAATTCTATCCCACAATTCTTCATGCGGGATGGGGCATCGCCCCTCTGGGAGTTCCTCAAACCGATGACAATGGAGAAGATCATATTGCAGCCTGCCTGACCATAAATTCCATCTCCCTGCAGAATATGAGGCGAAATTATCAGGTATGTCAGACCATGCTGAACTCATTTCCTCTCATGAAAGCCGCTTGAAAAAAGGGGCCATTATGCGACTGGGTGACTTCATCAATCAGAGCAACAGGGCTGATAACCCGGAAGAACTCTTCACTCTGCTGGTGCAGGCCGCACAGGAACTGGGCTTTGACTATATTGCTTATATGGCCCTTTCCTCTCGTGAAAATCATTCTGAAAAGACATCCATAAAGCTAAAAAATCATCCGCCGCCTTTCATCAAGACAAACTTTCCTGATTTCTGGATACAGCATTATTATGATCATAATTACCGGAATATTGACCCCGTATTAATTCATTCCCCTCATATGCAGGAGCCGTTTCTGTGGAAAAGCCTGCCCGGCAGGGTCCGTCTTGACGATTCCCAGAAACTTCTGCTGAAAGAGGCTGAGGCTGCTGGCCTTAAAAGTGGCATCAGCATTCCCTTGCATGGCCCTCATACCCAAGTTTTTATTGTTTCTTTTGCCGCCGGAGAAGAACATCCCGAAGCCGGTTTAAATAGCCATATCCTGTTCATGCTCGCCGTTCAGTTTCACAGGGCTTACGGCAAATGGCTCGAAACCACTCCCGCACCGGCATCCCTTTTGACGCCCAGGGAACTGGACTGCCTGCAATGGATTGCCAGAGGAAAGTCATCCTGGGAAACGGGTGTGATTCTGGGGGTAAGTGAGACGACCATCAACTTCCATGTGAGGGAAGTCATGGGAAAACTCAATGCCAGTAAAGCCCGATGAGCCCGTTGCTATTTCATATTGGAAAAACTGACCCTGACTCCAGGAGTCTCTCAGTTTACGGGCGAAAAAGACCAACCTGCCTCCATCCGCCGACCATTCAACCCTGTTTGGGAAGACATCACATTGTCGGCAGGGAATGGTCTCTTTGTTGTCATTTTTAAGGTCAATCAAAATAAGCTGCAGTCGATTTTTACTGAGAGACGTGCCGTTAATGGGATGGTTCGGGTCCGGCTGCAGGATACCCGCCGTTTTCAGGGCAACCAGATAGCGCCTGTCCGGGGATAGCTGGAGACCCGCAAATAAACCGTCACTGATCCGTGTCGTCCTGCCGGTTCCGGCATTAACTTTTATCAGCATTCCGGGTTTGAAGTCTTCGGCCTGATCAATACCACCGGAGCTGCTTTTCAGGACATGAGCCGTCGGCAACGCCCCCTGCCAGCCTTTCTCCCATTCTAAAAACAGACGGTGAGCCACTTCACGCTTGCGGGTGATAGTAATCGGGGACCTCCCCGGTGGCATGGCGGCAAAGACAAATTCTTCATTGGAAATCCAAACCGGCCTTGTGGGCAGAAGAGCTGCATAATATGGGGCGTAGGGCAACCAGATGGTTTTTTGTGAGGTAAAATCATAGACCCCCACATCGACCGCCTCTGATGATTGCCGATAGATAATCAGACGCCTGCCGTCGGGCGAGAAGACAGGGGACCAATAGCCCACATCGGGTTTTTCTTTAAAAAGGGGTGCCGCATCCCCCAATGTTACAACATATAAATTATTCTGATACTGAGCGCCCGCAATGGGTATTCTGGCAAAATCTGTCATATCTTCATAGGGTGGCGATTTTGCAATGACAAGCCTGCGACCAGTAGGATCAAATTCAACAGACCCGAGAGTTTCGGTTTTAAGCAGATCTTCCACACTATAGGGATGCCGCCCGTCCGCACCTGCGAGGCTGACGCCCCCGGTCAGCAGGAGCAGGATCATTATTAATATCAAGCCCCGGAATAACATAAGCCGCTCACCATTTTTTGGTGATATTGAAGGATATGAACCGGCCCAGGGGATCCCCATTGGCCGGATCGTAACCAAGGCTTTCCAGAGAATTATTGACAAAGGGCGGATATGTATCAAACAGATTCTGGACGCTCAGGGAGAAGATCATATCATTCAGCCCCATATTGCCGAAACGGTCATCAAGACTGTAGGTCAGGGTGGCATCAATGGTCGTCCAGGAATTGATCTTTCGGTTCGGCTCGCTGTCATCATCCCGGTAGCTGTCCATATAGTTGACAAAAACAGTTGCGGAAAGTCCCTCATCACCGCTCCATGACAGGCTGCTCCGCATACGAAAATCCACAGGATTATGAATGGTGCCCGCAAGATCTGCAAAAGGTGTCGTCTCATTGAAAGCTTCCCTGAAGTTCAACAGGTAATTGCCATTCACCCGGAAATCAAAACGCCCGGCTTTTTCGGTCTCAAAACCATATTCAAGGGTGAAATCCAGACCATCAACCTGTGTCCGGGCCGTGTTATTCATGCGCCCGTCAATGATCGCCCCAATGGGGAGAAAGCCACAAGAGGCCGGGTCACCTTTGAACGCATCGGCGCTGCACAGCGCATCAATCTGTGCGATGAGGGATTGCGGATAATGATCCCTGCATTTATGTCATCTTCCGCCAATACACCAAGGGCATTTTCCGGAGCCAGAATACGATCGCGAAATTCAATATTATAATAGGTCAGGCCGACATTAAATTCCGGCAATGCTTTCGGCGTGAAATCAACCCCCACACTCCATGTTGTTGCCGTTTCATTGCGCAGATCTCCATTGCCGCCGAACTGAAGCAGGCTGAATGTTGATCCCGTGGGGGACGTGGGATCGGCTACAGGTATCAGGAATATGGCATTATTACTTTCGTCCAGATCAGGCAGGTTGGGCGCCCGGAAAGACGTGCCATAACTGCCCCGGATATTCAGCCCTTCCACTGGCGACCAGATGATGCCGAATTTGGGATTTGTGGTATTTTCATTACTGACACCGCTATAGCTTTCAAAACGACCAGCAGCCGACAGGGCCAGCCTGTGAAAACCGGCTCTCTGATTATCTTCACCAAAGAGCGGAATATACAGTTCCCCAAAAGCTGAAACCACCTTTCTGTCAAAGCGGGCTTTGCTGTCCAGCGTGGCAAAATGGAGTTCCTTGCCGAATGTTTCCTTGCGGTAGTTCAGGCCAACCGCCAGTTTGACATCCCCGCCCGGAAGTTTAAAAATATTCCCGTCCGCCACCATGTTAACAGACCATAGCTCGGACATTGTCTTGAAAGTCTCAATGACGCGAATGGCATTTATGGTAGCGGGGTTCGTATGGGAATCATCACCAAAGGGATTAAAAGCCGTTGCCGGATCAGGATCAGCCAGCGCCGCTGACAGGGCCGTCGGATTAAACCCGTTGGTCCGGCTGATACCATCTTCCCGGCTGTAGGAACCATAAGCTTCCACCCGCCAGTCAGCCCCAAGTTCTGCTTCCGCACCAAATACCCCGTTATAGTTTTTTGTATCTCCCTGCAGTGAACTGAACCCGATATCCTGCGACAGATCATAATTAACGATGACAAAAGGGAAGCCGCCAAAGGCATCCACAAAGAACGGATTTATGGAAGGCACCACCAATGGTGAAATCCTGGCCCCTGTCACCTGATCAAAATCTCTTTCGCTGTATTTACCTTCGGCAAATAATGTAATGGTGTCACTCATGTCCTGCCTGGCAGAGATAAAAAAGCTGTGACGTTCCTGGTCGGGCAGAATATCCTTGCCCTCATGTTTATTCCTGAAATTAACGACACCGGGCAACAGGTCACCGACAGTCAGAGAGGTTCCGTCCTGGCCGGAAGGAATGGCAAAGGCGACGGTCGTAAAGCCCGTGGCCGGGTTCATGATATTGCCCGGATTGCTGAAATTATCACTGAAGTTATCGCCGCCAAGGGATATCAGATCACTGTCAGCGGCATAGGACCGCTTTGCCTGTTTCAGGCGTTCTCTTTTATAATATTCATAGGAGAAAAGAACATTGCCTGTATTCCAGTTTTTACCAAAAGTCTGCCCCAGCTGATATTCCTGTAGCCCGCCTTTGGTAACTGTTCCAAGCCGAACCCGTGTTTCAGCACCTTCATAATCCTCCCGCAGGATGATATTGACCACTCCGGCCACGGCATCGGACCCGTAAATGGCAGATGCCCCGTCCGGCAGAACCTCAATTCGTTCAATGGCTGTTGCGGGCACCATGGAGACATCAAAGAAATCCCCGCCAAGCCCCGCCACCGGCACACGGCGGCCATTGACCAGAACCAGCGTCGCCTCCGTTCCAAGCCCGCGCAGATTAATGCCGGATCCGCCGGTGACATTACCGGTGCTGAGGGTATCTTCATTGGGGCCGCCGCCAAAATTCTGAGGCAGGCTCTGGATCACCTGCTGTGTCGTGGCAAACCCGGACCTGTCGATGTCCGCCCGGTCAATGATATTGACCTTTGAGCCAACTGACACACCCACGCCCCGGATATGTGATCCGGTAACGACCACCTCCTCAAGCTCCATATCCTCGGCGGGGCCGGTTTCGGCTACCTCTTCTACCCCCTCTGCCGCCTGTGCCACTCCGGTCATTAAGCCAAACCCGAAAACAGCCACAAGGCATCCTTCCCAAATCCATGTTTTCTTATTATTGACGCTGCTGATATATTTTCTGTTCATGTATATTCTCCCATTGCCTCACGGCTTTATGTTGTTGTTGAATTTTTCCTGATTGGGGATAAGTCGTTTGCGAAACAGGGTTCCCTGCCCTATTTATTTTCTATCAGACGCCTCACCTCCCCCCAGAAACGCAAATTTTCCATCTGTTTGTTCTGTCGGGAATAATCCTCCCGCCGGGCAAGCTCTGCCTCCGGGTCGTCGGGATAGAAAGCAACAAGCGATGCCGCCACCTCCTCCGGCGTCGTAATATCCCAAAGATTCCTCCGCGACAGATCATCCATCGGGATGGTGTCACTCTCTGGTGATTCAGGTTCTGTGGTCATGCTGCTCCCCTCTTTCTTAAAGGCGCAAGTTTTCTTGTCCAGAAAAGATAATTTCTCTTGCTCCGGGCGGACAACTCTATAAAATATATAGTTTACATACACATGCGTAGGGCATGCAGCATAACCTGATAGCATGGTAATCTATAATGATTACACTGTTATCATCTGGATAATAACAAGTCAATCCTTATTGATAGCATTGTTATCTTTTTTTGCGGGAAAGGCATAATATTGACCCCAGTTCAATGCAAAATGGCAAGAACAGCCCTAGGATGGGGCGTACGTGACTTGGCGCGTGAATCACAAATAGGAACAGCAACAATCAGTCGACTTGAAGCAGGTAATGGCGTGAACAGCACTACAATATCAGCATTGAAAAAAACATTCGAGAGTAACGGTATCAAGTTTATTTCAGACGATGAAGCCTCACTTGTCGGCGGCCCGGGCGTCAGACTAAAGAAATAGCGTCTGCCCCTTAAAAAAGACCGCCCGCACAAGCGCAGGTTTCCTGATATATATTTCCTGCAACAACTGCGGCACTAGGGGTGTAAGTCCAGTTGCCATTCCCGTTATCGGTTAGATGCCCCTTTGCTAGGTCTGAGATGTACTCTGAAAAGGTTGAGGTTTGGTTCCCACCGCTCGCCTGTACAATTTTCATCCATTGCACAAGCAGAAGTTGTCAGTGGCAATTCGCTCCTTCCCACCAGCTCATTTCCCGACCAACTCCTGTAAGCTCTGCTGCCATGAAGCTTTGAATGCCGGGTCATTTGCAAAAAGCTTGTATAGCTCAAGCTCATCTTTGCGACGATTCAACATAATTTCTTTCAACATTTTCTCAAAAGCCAAGCCGCGATTATGCGGGTCTGGGTTATTCTTGTATTTGGTTTCAAAATCAGGATGGGCTTTGATGCTATTAGCAATATTTATAAACTTTACACGCTGTTCTTCCGGCGTAGCGCTCCACCCCTGAAACCAGCGTTCATTGAATGTTCTGATGATCTCATCCAGCGGGTCTTTTTCATCTTCAGAGTGAGCACCGCGCGGATTTGGATTTTGTGGGTCAACTTCAATTTCAGAATCGTCCAAGCCTATAGAGTGATTGAGTTTCACACGCTCTAACCCGTAGGAAGACAGATCAACAGATTCCAACAATTCGTCCAACAAGTCCTGATTTGGGTCTTTGATTTTCAGTTTGGGAATAAGGAATTTCAGAAACCAGAAAAGCTTTTCCCAATCGACCACTTCAAAAGGCATGATTGACGCCATCTGCCCGTATATTTTCACAAATTGCTTTGCCTTAATTTTGAAATCAATCTTGTCGTCGTTCTCAAGCTCCAGCTCTTCATTGAAACGGTTAGCCGCAATATCAATGATCGGGCTAAGACTGTCTGCATCCTCATTATTGAAATACCGCGTAACGAAGTCTTCAACTTCGTGCCAATCATAGACGCCAACATCGTCCAGAACGTCTTTCAGCTCATATAGAACATTGACATCTGTCGCTTCTGACAGGCTGGTCGCGGTGTAGAATGGGTCAAAGGCATTTTTGATATCATCAACGCTGTTGAAAAAGTCCGAAATGAACAGGTCTTCAGTTCGCTTTCTCAACTTTGGGGCCGAACGGTTAAGCCGTGACAACGCCTGAACTGCCATAACGCCCTGCAACTTCTTATCCACATACATCGCAGCTAGTTTGGGTTGGTCGAACCCGGTCAGATATTTATTTGCCACGATCAGCAGGCGATATTCATCCGTATCAAACTTATCGCGGGTTTTTGTTTCAGGAAACCCGTTAATTCCTGCTTCGGAATAGGTGATTCCGTCGACGTCTTTTTCACCGGAAAAGGCAATCAATGCCTTGAACGGATTACCCTGCGCCTCCAGCAAGCGTGTGATCGCCTTGTAATACCGAATAGCAGTTTCAATGTTTTGTGTAATCACCATTCCCTTGGCTTTGCCGCGCAGCTTTTTCGCATTCACCACGCTGGGAATGAAATGCTCCAGCATGATCTCAGCCTTGGTGTTGATCGTCTGCTGGCTGCGCTCTACATAGGCGCGCAATTTTTTCTGCGCCTTCTTGGTGTCAAATTCGGGGTTCTCGGTGATTGACTTTTCAATCTCGTAATAACTTTTGTAGGTCGTGTAATTGGCAAGCACATCCAGAATGAAACCCTCTTCAATCGCCTGCTTCATACTGTACAAATGAAACGGCTCAAAACTTCCATCAGGCTGCTTTTGTCCAAATTTTTCCAGCGTCGTATTCTTCGGCGTGGCCGTGAACGCCAGATAAGACGCATTGCCGCGCATCTTGCGCGATTTCATCGCCTCGATGATTTTGTCCTGTGCGTCCACCGCGTCGCTATCATCTTTACCCATAGCGCGGTTCATGTTGTCATGCGCAGAGCCGCTTTGTGAGCTGTGGGCTTCATCAATAATCACCGCAAATTTCTTGTCGCTAAGGTCGGCAATGCCTTCGATGATGAACGGGAATTTCTGGATTGTGGTGATGATGATCTTCTTGCCATCCTCAAGTGCGGATCTAAGTTCTGATGATTTATGCGCAGGCGCGATGATGTTTTTGACCTCGGAAAATTCCTTGATGTTTTCGCGCAATTGCTTGTCGAGCAAGCGGCGATCCGTCACCACGATCACTGAGTCAAACAATGGCGTATCCTGTCCCTGCATATAGGTTTCGATCAATTGAAACGCGGCCCAAGTGATGGAGTTTGACTTGCCTGACCCTGCTGAATGCTGGATCAGATAGGTTTGCCCAGCGCCGTTTTGTTCCGCATGGGCGATCAGTTTTCGCACCACGTCGAGCTGTTGATAGCGCGGGAAGAACAAGGTGCGTTTGGCAAGCCCGTCTTTGGGCGCACCGTCAAGGCGCACGAAATGCTGGATGATATTGGCAAGACTTTCCTTCGTGAAACCTTCTTCCCATAGATATGCAGTCTTATGTCCGCCCGGGTTGGGCGGGTTACCTTGGCCGTGGTTGTGGCCCTTGTTGAACGGCAAGAAAAACGTCGCCTTGCCCGCCAATTTGGTGGTCATGAACACTTCGTCCGTGTCCACCGCCATATGCACAAGGCAGCGACCAAATTGCAGCAGGGGTTGCGCGGTGTCGCGGTCTTCCCGGTATTGCTTGGTGCCGTGATAGCGCGCGTTCTGCCCGGTCCATGGGTTTTTTAACTCCATCGAGATCAGCGCAATGCCGTTGATGAACAGCACCATGTCTATTTCTTCGCCCGGATTGGCCAGCGAATAGCGCACCTGCCGTGTGACACTGAAGATATTGGCGGCAAAATTATCGGCCACGGATTTCGAGGAACTGGCCAGAGGAGCGGGATACATCAGATTGAAAAACGCATCATCCACCGCAAGGCCTTTTTTGAGCAGATGCAAAATCCCGTGTTTTTTTATCAGCCGATCAAAGCGCTCAAGGATTTTGCGTTGCCAGTCGGAATGCTTGCGTAGCTTATCGAGCTCATCAGCTTGGGTGGCCTCAAGGAATTGCCAGAAATAGCGCATATCTACGGCGAATTGCGGGTTGTAATCAACAGGCTGACCAATCTGGAATGCGCCCACATCCGACAGGTGGCTTTCAATCAATGCCTCAAGCGCTTCCTCGTTTGTTTTGCTGACCATGAAGTAGCCTCCCTTACACCACCTTGATCTTGCCGGTGACAGCGGCATTGATCAGCGTGGTTTTATATTCGTTTAGTTTTGTAATCTGGTTTTCAAGAACAGAAATAGCTTTAATAATCTTTCCCGTTTCTTTGGCTAAAAACTGCACAATGCGTTCTTGTTCTTCAAAGGATGGATACCCGATTTTCATTTTCAAAAACATGTGCGAGTAAAATCTTAATCGAGAAGAATGGAGCCCTGTAGACACCTTGTTGTAATGCTCAATGTATCCCAAACTTTGCATCAGCATCTCTAAGTAAACAGGGTCGAACGTTTGAGATTTCAACTGCCTGAAAACAGCATAAGAGGGGCTGACTATTCCCACTTGCGGGGAGGCACCCAAAGCACCCATCCATGCCCACATGATATTGAAAACCAAATCGCCATCTCTACAAATTTTCGATCCCGAATAGTCTTCGGCTAAAAACATACTGACTGTTTTCTCTGATCTCGGCGTTACTCCCGTCATATGAGATACTGAAAGCAATTCTTCGTCACCATTCTTGGATCGCTCATCGACTTCAAAAAATAAGTGTTTTGCCGGCTTCACCTCCCAATGCGCCGGAATTTTTCCGATCCAGTCGACTCCGCTGTCTTTCAGGGGGGCGTCGGGGTTCAGGCCTTTGGTGACGGCGTTCTGGATCAGGATTTGTTTGCGCTCGGCCAAAAGCGCAATCTGCCGCCTCTTGATCCCCACCAATTCATCAATCTTCGCCGTCTTCTCATCCAGAAACCCCGCAATGGCCGTTTGTTCGAGGCGTGGGGGTGCGAGAAGAATACTATTCGCTATGTGATTAAAGCTAATGGTCTGCCGAACACCAGAACCGAGAAGCTTCATAAATGCAACATCATACCGGTGAAGAAGATATTTGAAATATTCCTTATCCACATCGTTTTGAGCGACCAAAACAATGTATCCGGCACTAACTACGACATTCAGCTTGGACAAAGCTATTCGCAGGCTAATAAGGTCATAATTCAAATTCAAAGGGTTTAGCAAAAACTCCCCTTCAAGCACTTCTTGGTATGATGCCTTGGTTGCATGTGGCACTTTTTCATCGTCTTTATAAACCACCTTGCCAAAACTAATTGAACCGCAATTCAAGCTCATGTTGGCTTTGTGCTTCTTCTCTGAAAAAATGCGTTTCAGCTTTTTCAATTCCCAATGCTCGGGAACTTCGGCTATCCAGCCTTCGCCGCTATCCTTATATTCCGCGTAAGCCTGCATCATGCGTCCACCTGTTGCACGAGACGGTTGGGAGACCAGATAATCTTGGCTAGCGCACTATAGAGATTATTGCGTTCTGTGATTTTCTTTTTCTTAAAAACTGCTATTGGGTGAAAAGGCAGGTTGTGGCGCTCAATGGTTTGACGAAAGCCGGGGGTCTTTTCGTAGCCTGCTTGGTGAAGTGACTGGGCAAGAATATTTTCCTTGATATAGTGTGGCAGTTTTTCTTCATAAGTATCATCATTTAGGCTGGCGTTCACTTTTTTGGGGAGTAATATCAGATCGCCGATCATATTACGCTGTCGGTCAAAATCCATCTGTTGCTCAAACTCATCAAGATGCCTTTCAAAATGATTGGCCCAGATATGCTCAATCTCATAAGCATTCTTTCCAGAACGAACGATATAATCCTCATATCGTCCCGGCACCCCCGATTCTGTTTCAAGAAAGTCTGTAAAGCGAGCAAGTTGACGATGCAGGCTTTTTGCGCTGAACTGATTTAGATAGACCGGTTCATCAAAATTTATCTCCTTGTCTTCCTCCTCTAGTCGCTTACGTAAATAGCTCCTTAGACTAGCAACATCTTTGTCACGCAATTCTTTGCAGAGTTGAAAGACGTAGTACTGGGTGGTAGAATAGGCAATGGATTTAAAATTCCACAGTCTACGATTAAGCCAACAATCAATATAGTCGGCAATGATACCAGCTTTTTGCAAAGCTATACTTTGCTCGTCATTTGGCGATATGGCTGATAAAAGCAATAGAAACTGCTGGGTGAAACCTTGATCGGCATTATAGCAAACACTCTCTAAATTAGACATTCGTGTCTTTGAGGCTTCCAACAATTTAATATAAATCTGGGCGTAAAAGTTCAAGTCTCGAATTACCCACTGATTGAAATTCTCGCTACTAGCTAACCCCAGAGCTCCCCTATTATTGCGTACCCAGCGATGATATTCTGTACCAATGACATCAAAATCTTCGGGCTTTGCATTCTTTTTGCGTTCGCGTATTTTTTGCGCATAACGCGCCCGCAGCCAAGTTTTAAAAAAATCGGATTCGATATCTTTCCCAAATTCAGCAAATTTCAGGAGCCATGATTTAATGAGTTTGTCTGCTTCCTTGCGTTTTTCAACGTCGTCAATATTAGACAGGAGGTAGCCTTTAAGCATATCGGTTGGCGTGAGACTGAGGCCACGATCATTCATGGTCTCGAAAATTCGGTAGGCATCTTCATCCACATAGGCAACAATCTCAATTAACTTCACTTTTTCTTTTAGCCAATAGATGAATAGGGGGAGCACTTCACCCCTTAACTCCTCGGGGATTAACTCTGGCAATTCATTGTAGCGTGCGACCATATTTTGCACAGATTCTGATTGACCATTAGGTTGGTAGTCTTCACCTTTATATAGAGCTTCCATGCAATCGTTGCGTTCTGGCACAGACATTTTGAATTTCTTTTCACCAAAGTCGTCCGCATAGATTAGGTTTTGGATATCTACTTTGTTTGGCAATTCCTTTTGAGTATTGTTTAGATACATTAAGATCAATGTGAGAGATGTTAGTCTTTGCTGACCATCGACAATATGACGAAGATCATCATGTTTACTGACGACGATTGAGCCAAGAAAATATTGTCCATATTTGGCAACATTTTTTGCTATATGTCCTTCTGAATAATTTTCCAAAAATCTCTCAGTCAGGTCGCTGATTAGCTCGGACAGCTGTTTGGAACCCCACTTATATTCCCGCTGATAGTAATCAATGCCATAGCTACTGCCTGACAGAAGCTCCTGAATACTACGATCGTCCCCAGTTATTTCTTGCATACCACGTTTTTCTTGCATCACGTATCCAATCCTAAAATTTCCGCCATCAGCCCTTCGGCCTGTTGTTCCAGTTCCAGAATATCGGCGGTCACGTCCTCTAGGCTGCGCAAGGGTTTGTGGCGGTAGAAATATTTATTGAAGCTGATCTCATAGCCGATTTTCACGCTGTCCAGATTGATCCAAGCCTCTGCCACATGCGGTTTTACCTCGGCCAGAAAATAGCGGTGGATGGTATCGGAAAGCGGCACGGATTCCGCGTCGCGCAGATCAGAATTGTGTTCATAGGTTAGATAGCTGCCGTCTGATTGTTTGAAATATCCGAAATCCGCCAGATCATTTTCAGCGCATCCCAGATGCTCCAGCAATTGTTCCAGTTTATCGGCGTTCAGCTTTTGCTTTTTCTTAATGACCTTTGCCGCCTGAGAATCATACCAGCTCACCGCATTCAGGATTGCCTTTTTCTCGGGCGCGGACAGTTTCAGCTTGGCCGATTTGGCCGCCGCGTCCACCTGCGCCTTGAAGGCGTTGAAATCGTCGCTTTCTTGCGCGCCAACTGCTTGCATCAGCACCAGCCCCGCATCGTGCAAATCGCGTAGTTTCTGCCAGAATTTCATGTCCAGCAATTTGGCACGGTTCTTGGCGTTCAGGGTGATGTCACTCTCCTCACACCATTTCAGGATGTTTTGCCGTTCGGTTTTCAGAAGGTCGGTTGAATAGACCTCATCACCATGAGTTTCATAGATATGTTCCATCGTCTCACGCAGGGTTTTGTCAAAGCGCAAGGGGGCAAGACGTTCGGCACTAAATTTTGCGCAACGGCGGTCGGGCCGATCAATTGTAACTTTGTAGTAGCCAAAATCACTGTTATCAAAGATTTGCACCGCCATGCCCATTGGATCGTCATTGGCGTCCATCTGCCGTTCAACAGGTTTGAAATCCAGATAGGCCTGGGTGATCTCGGCGATATGTTCAGGCAAAAACTCGCAATTTTTATCGCCAAGGTTTTTGCGCAACTTGCGGAACATCAAATTGGCGTCAATCAGTTGAACCTTACCCTTGCGGTGATCCGGTTTATTGTTGGAAAGCAGCCAGATATAGGTGGTAATGCCGGTGTTATAAAACAGATTGTTGGGCATCTGGACAATGGCGTCCAGCAAGTCGTTTTCGATGAGATAGCGACGAATATTGCTTTCACCGCCGCCTGCGTCCCCGGTGAATAAAGATGAGCCGTTGTGAACGGATGCCACGCGCGAGCCAAGCGGGCTGTCCTTGGTCGATTTCATCTTGGAGACCATTTCCATCAGGAACAGCAATTGCCCGTCACTGGAACGTGGTGTGGCGTCAACGGTGGATCGCTCGCCCCAATAATTAGTCAGTTCAACGCGAAAACGTGGGTCTATTACGTCACTGCCATCTTTGATGTATTTGACCTCGCTCGCCCAGCTTTTGCCGTAGGGCGGGTTGGACAGCATGAAATCAAACCGCTTGCCCGCAAATTCATCGGTGGACAGGGTGGAGCCGACCTTGATGTTTTCAGGATTGTTGCCCTTGATCATCATGTCGGATTTGCAAATAGCATAGGTTTCGTCGTTAATTTCCTTGCCGTAGAGGTAAACATCACCCGTGGCTCGGATTGCGCCTTTGGCATCTTTGATAAAATTTTGAGATTCCGTTAGCATTCCGCCACTACCACAAGCGGGATCATAGATGGTGAGCACCGGTGGCAAACGATCTTTGATTGGATCAAAGACCAGATGGGTCATGAGTTTGATAACTTCGCGGGGAGTGAAATGCTCTCCGGCTTCTTCGTTATTTTCTTCGTTGAATTTACGGATCAACTCCTCGAACACATAGCCCATACCAAGGTTGGTCAGGGCGGACAATTTATTGCCATCAGGGTCGTCGCGATCATGAGGGGTGAGATTAATTTTTGGCGAAACAAATTTTTCCAACACGTCCAGCAATACGTCTTTGCCAGCCATATGGCGCATTTTTTCTTTTAACTCAAAACGCTCAATAATTTCTTTGACGTTGTCGCTGAACCCGTTCAGGTATTCCTCAACATTAGCCAGTAGGATTTGCTGGTTGTTGGTCGCCGTTTCATATAATTTGCGCATGGTCCATTTGCTGGTGTTGAAAAACACATAGCCAGAAGCGGCCTTGAGTGGTTCATTGTCCAGTTCTGTGGCTGACATCTGCGTGTGTTGGAATTCAACCTCATCCAGCACTTTCTGCTTGGTCGGCTCCAGCAGGCTATCAAGGCGGCGCAACACCACCATGGGCAGGATGACATCACGATATTTTCCGCGCACATAGACATCGCGCAAGCAATCGTCTGCAATCGACCATATAAAAGAAACAAGTTTATTGTGCGCACCGTGGTTCATTTATGCATTTATCCCTAATTTTTTATGTTGGTTGTATAGTATACCATTTGCATTGCCTGTTAACTCTTAAGTTTCACATACTCAAAACTATACGCTTCTACCAAAGCCAAGGCTAACTTCCGGAAAGGCTTTCGTTCGTCTGAAGTTAGAAGAAAAGGGCTGAAAATCCAGAATACTGCCAAAATCGACATTAGTAAGCGGTTGCCCACGCCCCCCCTTGACTTATTTGATATGGAAAGACGGTTTTCTATTTTTTTGATTTCCGTGGTTTCCATTTTTTGGTTAATTTTAGAACTTCCAGCTTCAACTCATCAGTGTCGGGGGTGTTTGGGTCGAAGTCTGAGCCATACCATTCCATAATATCCTCATGTTCAGGATGCTTCGGGTCGGCAATTGCTCCCAGAAAATTTTCATAACCGAAAGGGCCACCAACGTCTTCGGGGGGACATTTTCCGGATAATGCGATAAGTTTCGGGTAAAGTTCGTCCGGTACAGGACTGGTGACTTTACCCAACTTGATTTGATGATCCCAGCCATCCCCAAAGTCATAAATATAATTCAGGCTTCGGATGCCGGTATCTTCTATCACGTCCAATAATGTGGTCTTGTTAGCAGACAATATGTCGCTGCCAAAATCCGGATCTGGCACCCCCCAATTAATATTTGCGGCCATAAATTCATAAAGGTGGTAATTATCCCAGCCCATAGCAGCCTGAATGGTCAGATGAAGTCGATCAAGGCGGATATTAAGAGGAACCTTAAGGGTTCTCGTCACTGTTGGATGGACATAGTCCAATGTGATTTTCAATTCAATGATACTCATGCTGCGCTTTCCATCCGTGTTTGTTGATTAAAATTCCAGGGGAGTAGTTCGTCGACGCGGTTGATCTTGTGATCTGCGATACGGCTGAGGACATCTGTGAGCCAGACTTGCGGATCAATGCCGTTGAGCTTGGCCGTTTCAATGAGCGTATAGGCAATGGCCGCAGATTTACCACCCCGGTCAGATCCCATAAAGAGATAATTCTTGCGGCCAACGGCAATAGGCCGGATGGATCGCTCAGCAGTATTATTGTCCAGTTCCAGAAAACCATGCTCCAGATAAGGCGTCATA
>JAJRQU010000205.1 GCA_024280095.1 Alphaproteobacteria bacterium
AAACATTCCTTCGGCGGGCCGGGACAATTATTTTATATGCGGCCATCGGTTTATGGTTGCTCGCGCAATATCCTAAAAAACCCATCGGCGGTCTGGAGCCTGATATTTTTTACAGTTATGCGGGCATAATGGGCCGCGCCCTGCAACATATTTTCGCCCCGCTTGGCTTTAACTGGGAAATGTCGATTGCGCTTATTCCCGGCATGGCCGCCCGCGAAGTGGCCATTGGCGCATTGGGCACAGTTTATGCTCTTCAGGGAAATGAAGGGCAGGTTGAACAAAGCTTACGCACAATCATTCAAAGCACATGGTCGCTGCCCACCGCATTTGCTTTTCTGGCCTGGTATATTTTTGCCCCGCAATGCTTCGCGACCATCGCCACGGTACGCAGGGAAACCAACAGTTGGGGCTGGACCGCATTTATGACCGGATATCTATTTGCCTTGGCCTATTTAGCCGCCCTTGCGGTAAACAAAGCCACCATAGCCTTACTGGCTTAAAATACCCCCCTTCATAAATTAAAGAAAAAATTTACAAGATATTTACGCTTTTCGGTAACTATTGCTGGATAAAGTTGTCTGGTGGGAGTATTTTTTACGTAGTTTGAGTCGGCACCATAGCTTTAATTTGATTCAAAACCCGGGAAGAATAAAAAGAATGAGTCCTGTTGAATATTCTGGCGAAGTCTCTGGAGAAGAGAACAGAATAACCTTCCAATTATATGATTATTGGCTTGGGTTAACTGGGGATCAGGATATTCCCCCCTTAAAGGCGCTCGCGCCCGAGTCTATCGCCCCCTATAGAAACAACATGGTGCTCATTGACCTGCGTGATCCTGAAAAGGAGCCAACTTTACAAGTGATTGGCCAACTTTTACTTCAGGATGTTGACCAAGACCTCGTCCTTGCCGGCATTAGCGAGATTCCCCGCCGAACTCTGCTCAGCCGCATCACCGACCATTATATGGAGGTCTTGGCCAATAAAAGCCCCATCTCCTTTGATGCGGAATTCAACAACAAGGCCAAGGAAAAAATTCTCTACCGCGGGATTTTATTACCCTTCAGCGATGATGGGGAAAATATAAATTTTATCTTGGGGGCCATACGCTGGATCAGCGAAAGTGACAGGCCAAATTCAGGAACAGATTCAGAAATAAATACAAAAATGAATTTTGGGGCAGACTTAAGCTTGCTTCAATCACAATTGGACGATTGCCGTAATTTGGTGCAAGGACAAAATACAGCAACAGACCTTAGGTCCAGAAAGTCATTATATAAAACGCTGGGGGCTATTCTGGATTTTCACGAAACATGTTGTGCCCACCCGGATCAATATAGCGAACTTTTACGCTCCGAAGGCTTAAAAGCCCAAAAACGCGCGCCTTACACACCCTGCTTAAAACTGTGTTTTGGCGCAGAATATGACAAAACCCGCCTAACAGAATATGCCGCGGCCTTATCCTTCGCGCAAAAGAACCACAAAAGCGGCACAGAAATGCCCGCATTTTTAGAGGGATTTCCGGGAGGCATCAAAGGCTGCGTACAGGCCATGCGAGAAGGCCGCACCATAATAGCCGGTGCGCCCTCGCCGGGCTCTCAAGAAGAAAATCAGAAAATCATTCGTGATCTGCCGCCCATTGCCAACTTTTCAATAGAGGCCTCTGAGACAGCTGTTTGTGAAGATGAGTTATGCCTGATTCTCGGACGCCGAAACGGAACAGATATAGACGTTATAAAAATTCTAAAAGAAGAAGAAAAAATATTGCCTCAAATTCTAAAACGACTCATAAAAAACCGATAAAACAACAAATATGACCATATTTAATTTAACATACCCGACGACATCTCAATATAACGATGTGATAAAAAGGACAAAAAAGTGACAAGCTGGACACAAAAAAAACTCAGGATTGACGCCATTGCAGATTTTGCTGCACAAAGATTAAAGTCATCCCTTAATGCGGGCCACAATGCGGGATTCGGTCAATTTATTCAGGATATGTATAAATATGCCGCGCCCGAAGAATTGGCCAATCGTCCCATTGACGAACTTTACGCTGCCGCCCTTTCCTTGTGGAAATTTTGCGGTCAGCGTGATGCGGGCCTCAGTAAAATCAGGGTGTTCAACCCAACATTGGAAGAACACGGCTGGCCGGCAAACCACACCGTCATTCAGATCGTCAATGATGATATGCCCTTTCTTTTGGATTCTATCACATCAAACCTGCTTGAAGATGGCAATGATTTACATATGCTGGTTCATCCAATCATTTCATGCCAGCGGGACAAAAATGGAAATATTATTTTTCCTGCATCCAAAGCAGCGGGCAAAGAAAAGGGCAAAAAAGCCGGCGGCGTAAAAGTCACCGAATCCATCATGCATATTGAAATTACCGCCATGACGGATCCCGAGCATATCGCGGCGCTGGAAGCCAAACTAAATAAGGTTGTCGGCTTTATTCGCGCGGCCATTGATGATTGGAAGCCCATGCTCGCCAAGATGACGGAGGTGGGTAAGAATCTATCCACCATACCAAAGTCAGCCGCAGATCCAAAACAAGCCAAGGAAGCCATAGAATTCCTGAAATGGCTGAAAGATGATAATTTCACCGTCCTCGGATATCGGGAATATTTCCATACGTCCGCAAAAAAATCCCACGGCGACGGCTATGGTATTCTGCGCGATCCCGATGTCTATATATTAAAAGGGCCAGAGGGTCTGGTGGCGACCTCTCCGGAAATTGAATATTTTATGAAACAGCCGGACGTGATGTTGATCACCAAGGCAAATGTCAAATCCCTTGTCCACCGCGTTGTCCATATGGACTATATTGGTTTCAAGAAATATGATGCCAAGGGCAAGGTTATCAGCGAAGTTCGCTTCGTCGGCCTGTTTACCGCACAATCCTATCAACAGCGCGCCGAAACAGTGCCCTACCTTGACCGAAAAGTCCGGCATGTGGTCGAAGATTCCGGCTTCACGGCAGAAAGCCATGATGGCCGTGCGCTCATGCATATTCTGGAAACCCTGCCCAGGGACGAGCTGTTCCAAATCGAGGAAGATCTGCTTCTGGAAACAGCTATGGGCATATTACATCTGAAAATCATGCCCCGTTGTCAGGCGTTCATCCGTAAAGATCGTTTTGAGCGTTATGTGTCCGCTTTGGTTTTTGTGCCGCGCGATTTATATGATTCTACTCTGCGCGGTAAGGTGGAAAAAATTCTCTGTGAGGCTTATAACGGTGAATTATCCTCCCATTATGCCCAGTTGAGTAATGAGCGCATCGCCCGCTGGCATTTCATCATCCGCACGAAACCGGGCAGCGTCCCAAACCCGGACACCGCAATCATTAATAAACGACTTGCGGAAGTTGCCCAGCGCTGGAATGACCATCTTCACGAAGTCCTTAATGAACGTTGGGGCGAAGAAGTGGGAACCAGCCTGTTCAAAAAATATTACAAATCATTTTCACAATCTTACCGGCATCATTTTGACCCCCGTTTTGCCGTAACGGATATTGAAAAAGTCGAACAGCTCCCAGAAAGCAATAATATTCAATTTAATTTCTACCGCTTGGCTGAAGACCCTGATAATGCCATCCGGCTCAAAATATATACCAGCCACCAGACCATCGCCCTCAGTGATTGCCTGCCCATGCTGGAAAATCTTGGCCTAAGGGTTATCAAAGAATATGCCTTCTCGGTCAATACGGAGAAGGGCGGCCAAAACATCGACCACGCCATCCATGATTTTTATCTTGAGGACCCGACAAATAATGTCTTTGATCTGTCAAATATGAAGGAGCGATTAGAGAATAGCCTGCGGGCCGTCTGGGTTGAGCGCATTGATAATGATGGGTTCAACAAATTGGTATTTCGCGCGGGTATGAATTACCGCCAAGTGTTAATCCTCAGGATTTACAGCAAATATCTGCGCCAGCTTGGCCTGTCCTACAGTGAAACTTACATGCAGGATACCTTGATCCAATATTGGGAAACGGCGCGGGATTTGTCGCGTTTGTTTGAGATAAATTTTTCCATTGTTCTGCCAAAAGATATTGACCGGGAACAAGAAGCGGCCAAACTTGAAAAAAACATCCGAAAGCAGCTGGAAAATGTGGACAGTCTGGATCAGGATCGCATATTGCGCAGTTATCTTAATGTTATCACAAACTCCCTTCGGACAAATTTTTATCAGCCAGAAGATGATAGTACGAACAAGCCTTATGTATCCATCAAAATCAACAGCCGCAACGTCAAAGAAGCGCCAAAACCCCGGCCCTATGCGGAGGTTTTTGTATATTCCCCAAGATTTGAGGGCGTGCATCTTCGTTTCGGCCCTGTGGCGCGCGGCGGCTTGCGCTGGTCCGATCGCCGCGAAGATTACCGCACAGAAGTTCTGGGTCTCGTGAAAGCCCAGCAGGTTAAAAACACGGTTATTGTCCCCGTTGGTGCCAAAGGCGGGTTTGTCCCGAAAAAAATACCCGCAAACGCCAGCAGGGACGTTATTATGGAAGAGGGGGTTGCCTGTTATAAAACATTCATTTCCGGACTGCTGGATATCACGGACAACTTAAAAGACAATGACGTTGTCCCGCCGAAATATGTTATCCGGCGGGATGGTGATGACCCTTACCTTGTGGTCGCTGCGGACAAAGGAACCGCCACCTTCTCGGACATCGCCAATGGTATCGCCAAACATTATGGCTTCTGGCTGGATGATGCCTTTGCCTCTGGTGGCTCCAACGGCTATGACCATAAAAAAATGGGCATCACCGCCAAGGGGGCCTGGGTCTCTGTTCAACGCCATTTCAGGGAAAAAGATATCAATGTTCAAACAGATACTATTTCCGTTGTCGGGGTTGGCGATATGTCTGGCGACGTATTTGGCAACGGCTTGCTCTGTTCACAAGCCGTAAAACTGGTTGCGGCCTTTGACCATCGGGATATTTTCATTGATCCCGATCCCGATCCCGCAACAAGCTTTGCAGAGCGCCAACGCCTGTTCGACCTGCCCCGTTCCAGTTGGGAGGATTATAATAAAAAACTTATTTCCAGAGGCGGGGGCGTATTTAGCCGAAAATCCAAATCCATTCCGCTCAGCTCAGAAATGAAACAATTGCTGGGTTTTGATGACTCTCAAGACGCCGCAGCCCCCAACGACATCATGAAAGCCATTCTTACATCTCACGCAGATCTTTTGTGGTTTGGCGGTATTGGCACCTATATCAAATCCTCTCGCGAGAGCCATTCTCAGGCCGGTGACCGCGCCAATGATGCCATTCGCATTGATGGACGCGAGCTTAATTGTGTCGCGGTGGCCGAGGGCGGCAACCTTGCCTGCACCCAAAGGGGCCGCATAGAATATTGCCTCAATGGCGGGTTAATCAATACGGACGCGGTCGATAATTCTGCCGGCGTGGATTGTTCAGACAATGAAGTGAATATCAAAATTCTGCTAAACGCACTGGTAGAGGACGGCAAACTCACCCCAAAACAACGGGACAGCCTTCTTGTGGAAATGACAGACGAAGTGAGCAAAATTGTTCTCAACGACAATTATCTGCAAACCCAGGCCATAAGCCTCGCAAGATCCAGCAGCATTCGCGAGCTGGATAGCTTTGTCCGCTTTATGGGCGATCTTGAAAAAACCGCGCATTTGGATCGGGAACTGGAATTTCTGCCCACCGATGATGAATTGATTGAACGGACGGAAGGTGAGCTGGGCCTGACCCGCCCGGAAATCGCCGTTCTGATCGCCTATTCCAAAATGGGCCTTTATGATGACCTCATGGACAGCGATATTCTGGACGACCCCTATCTGGAAAAATACCTTATCCGGGCCTTTCCTGCTCAGCTTCGGGAAAATTATCCTGAGGATGTCTGTAAACATCAACTCAAACGCGACATCATTGCCAAGGAAATCTGTAATGAGATCGTCAATCGCGGGGGCATTCAGTCCATTAAAGAAGAAACCGGCGCAATGCCATCCGATATTGCCCGTGCCTCCCTCCTTGCGGCGGAAGTCTTTGACCTGAACGCGCTTTATAAAAATATTGAAAGCCTTGATTATACCGCGCCGGCCACTATTCAAATCCTGATGTTAATGGATGTAGAGGCCTTTGCCCGCCGGCAAACCATATGGTTCCTGAATAATACGGATTCCAATCGGCCCATACAGGATATCATCGACCAGTTCAAACCGGGCATTCAACAATTATTCGACGCGTCATCGGCGTTACAAGACTCATGCGATGATGGCCTGAAAAGCAAAATTGCCATGTATTGCGAACAGGGCGTTGATGAAAAACTGGCCACCCATATAGCCAATCTGGAATTAAAAATTGCGGCCTGTGATATTGTGCTGGTCGCCCTTGATATGAAAATTGATGTGGAAGATGTTG
>JAJRQU010000206.1 GCA_024280095.1 Alphaproteobacteria bacterium
CAAAAAGACTGGGCGGCAAATAACCCTGCTGATCTTGCAAAGGTGATCAAAAGTCTTGAAACCATTCAGAAAAGATTTAACAAATCTGCGCGGGGGGACAAACAAGTCTCTATGGCTGATCTGATCGTTCTTGGTGGGGCTGCGGCACTTGAGAAAGCGGCCAAAGACGCGGGTCAAAATCTTAATGTTCCCTTTAAACCGGGTCGCACGGATGCGTCTCAGGAACAAACGGATATACCTTCATTTGACTTCCTCAAACCGGCGGCTGATGGCTTTAGAAACTATTTTGCAAAAGGAAACACCAGATCACCTGCAGAAACGCTGGTTGAAAAGGCAGCTCTGCTAAATCTTTCCGTGCCTGAAATGACCGTACTTGTTGGCGGCATGCGGGCGCTTGATGCCAATGCCGGCGGTGCAAAGCATGGTGTATTTACGGACAATCCCGGAACTTTGACCAATGACTTTTTTGTCAATTTGCTGGATATGTCAACAGCCTGGAAGAAGTCAGCCCAGTCAAACGGTATCTACGAAGGCTATGATAGAGTATCCGGCAAAGTGAAATGGACCGCAACGCCTGTGGACCTAATATTTGGATCAAACTCGGAACTGCGGGCTGTTGCAGAAGTCTATGCGACGAATGGCATTGAAAAGAAGTTCGCAGATGACTTTGTCGCCGCATGGGTCAAAGTCATGAATCTTGACCGCTTCTAGTCTTCAATAGAAGAAAAAACAAATATAAATGGCGGCGCTCATAGCGCCGCCATTACATATATCGGTAGTATCCGATATTTCGTGTAAGTGACCATTTTGGGTTTATTTCCATCTTCAATATATTGAAGATGGAAAGCGGTCTTGAAACAGGACAGCGAACTGGTTCATGGCCTGTTTCCAGATTCTTGGTGGCATTGTCACTTTTTAGCGGCATTGCGCAAGGCCAGATACAAAAGCTTGTATCCATGCTATTCGATAAACGCCAGCTCAGCACATGCCGCGTCGCCCATATTATATTTTGGCCAATAATCGCCACCAGATAAAGAAAGCCGCGTCTCATGGGGATAAAAGTAATATCCGTGCACCAAACATGGTTTGCTCTGGTGATCGTCAGACCACGTAGAAGATAAGGGTATATCCTGTGTTCCGGATGCGGATCACTGGTTAATCCCTGTGCTTTGGGCTTGCGGTATATGGCTTTCAGCCTCATCAGCCTCATCAGGCGGCGAACCCGGTGACGACCCACGTCAAAGCCCTCCCGTTGCAGATGACGCATCAACTGTCGGCTGCCGTAAAAAGGATACAGCATGAACAGCTCATCCATGCCCTCAATAGCCTGACGTTTCCACGTACTGATCATATTGGGATGAACTTCATAATGAGCGGCAAGATCCTGAATGGTCCTGTCGCCCCGTAAAACCGCGAGCACGACCTTCTTTTTGAAAGCTGATGTAAAGCGACGTCTCTTCGCCATAATATATCTCCGAATCTAAAATCGGATACACCTTAACAGACTGTGCAAAAATCCGGGACCACCTCAAGTAGGTCATATTTTTCTTTCAATAATGACATGTTATCGTAAATATTCTTTTTAATTTCAGGCTACGTATCCAAAAATATTGCACAAGAATTTGATTAAAAAAATAAGGACGCAGAAATTCTGCGCCCTATATTGAGATTAAATTTTTATCCCCATATTTTTCTTTAAAAATTAAAGGATAGTGTCGCACCAAATTCGCGCGTTGGGCCAAACCAGACCACGGCAACGCCCATGGAGGCAAGTGAATCTTGGCCATAAACGCGATAAACTTCATCCGTTAGATTTTTACCATAAAAGGTTAATTTCCATTTTTCGTCATCTGGCCCCACTGTCAACCGGGCATTCAATAGGCCATAACCATCTTCTTCCACGGCGGCTGTTTGATTGCTAGCCTGATGATCATAACGGCTACGATATGAATAGTCGATCCCGATCATTCCCATCATATCATTACCAACTTCAAAATCGTAATTTCCGCCAAAGCTTAATGTCCATTCTGATGCACCCGGCAGATTTCCACCTGTGCTGGTATCAAAATCAAAACCTTCCAAAGGACTTACGTTCCCGTTATCTGCATATCCCACTGACCCATATATGAATAAATCCTCCGTAGGCCTGGCCTGCAACTCAGCCTCAATTCCATATATCTCTGCTTTACCGGCATTGGCCGTTAATACGATAAACTGTCCCTGTTCATTTAATGTGGTCGCGGTCAATTGAATGTCTTTATAATCGGTATAGAATCCGGCTATATTAAGCCGTACTCTCTTTTCCATCATATCCGCTTTAACACCAATTTCATAAGCCGTTGTTGTTTCTTCATCAAACGGCGTTACATCATTTGGCGAGAATGGGCGGCCATTAAATCCGCCAGAACGGAAACCACGGGAAACAGACGCATAGACAAGCAAATCATCCGATGCCTGATAATCAATGCTCAGCTTGGGTGAAAAGGCCTCAAACTTATTACTTTCCTGTGCATCAACAAGCTGAAAGGGCCCAAAGAAAGTATCTATATCAATAGCTTTGGTTTCGCTGGTCCAGCGCATACCGCCGGTCACGCTCAACTTATCGGAAACCTGATATGTTCCCTGAACAAAGGCCGCGTAGGATTCTGTTTCGCTGTTCGTGAAAATATCAATGGGAACCCCGGTCAAGACAATATCGGAATCAAACTGTCCGTTTTCCTTGAAATAATAAGCCCCAACGAGCCATTCCAGTTTATCATTCAGGCTCGTGCCGGTAAATTGAATTTCCTGACTAAGCTGA
>JAJRQU010000207.1 GCA_024280095.1 Alphaproteobacteria bacterium
CCATAAGCCATACAGGCATCAACCATTTTAGCCACCGTGAAATGCCATAAATCCTGTTGATAAAAATTGCGCGGCGCGCCGTCCCCTGTATCATCGGCTATGATGCCATAAGACGGATGCCCGCCGCCAACACGTGTGGTTTTCATGCCGCGTGATGCGGCAAGATCCGCAGGGCCAAGGCTCATGCCATGCATGCGCGGGCTGGCGGCAGCGATTTCCTCCACATTATTCACGCCCTGCGCCGTTTCAAGAATGGCATGGATCATGATTGGTTTGATGATATTATGCCGCGATTCCAATTGGGCGAGCAGTTGATCCAGATAATGAATATCCCATGGCCCTTCGACTTTTGGCAACATAATAACATCCAGTTTATTGCCAATTTTCGAGACGATTTCGGTCACGTCATCAAGAAACCACGGACTATTTAAACAATTCACCCTTGTCCATAACCCCGTAGCACCAAATTCATTTTCCTGCGCCACCTCAATAAATCCGGCCCTGGCCTCTTCTTTTGAATCCGCCGGAATGGCATCTTCCAGATTGCCCAGCAACACATCAACCTTACCAATCATATCAGGGATTTTATTGCGCATTTTTTCAACTTGGGGCGGGAAGAAATGAATCATCCTCTCCAAAGAAACCGGATTTTCCCGGTTGGGTAATGGCGCACCGATCGACAGTGGTTTAAAAAAATCCTTTGGTGTTTTTCTCATAAATATTGGCTCCATATCCGGCTGATAATTCACATTCCTCAATAATCTATCAAATTTAGCGGTTTATACCACAATAAAATTGTGCACTTGCGAAAAAAAATGCCCTTATATTTGCTTTTTGGCCCAATTGTTTTATTGCATCACAACATAGGGTGATTTTTAAAAATTTTTATTGTCACTATCTTTTAATGGGAATAGGTTGGCACTCAACAAGATTAGACTGGAATTTTTTGTTGATTTAAAGGATAATTCAAGCCGTGAATATTGAACCGGAAACAGCAGATTTTATCATTATTGGCGGCGGCATTGCCGGGGCCTCCGCCGGATATGAGCTGCGCGAAATGGGCAAGGTTATCATTCTGGAAAAAGAGAGCCAGCCCGGCTATCACACCACAGGACGGTCGGCGGCCATTTTTCAAAAAGGATATAATGGCGGCGACCCTGTCCTTTATGCGCTTGTGAGGGCAAGTGAAGATTTTTTGCGCAATCCTCCCCATGGCTTTACATCACATCCCCTGCTTTCCCCCAGAGACTTATTTTATATTACGACCAAAGAAAATACGGCGCATCTTGACAGGCTGCAGGATAATTTATCGCGAATAAACGTCGGCATTACACTGCTTGACCATAAAGAGACCAAACGTGCGCTGCCTCACATCGCGGATGAATATCAAGATAGCGCGCTGATGGAACAGGATGTGGCCGATATTGATGTCTCGGCGCTCCATGAAGGATATCTGCGGGCCATAAAATCTAGCGGCGGCAAAATCATCAGCAATGCCGAAGTGACCAGCTTATGCCGCCAAAAAGGTCATTGGCACGTCACATCGGCGCAGGGTGATTTTTGCGCACGGGTCATCATTAATGCGGCGGGCGCATGGGTGGATCAGATTGCTGAGATGGCAAATATTTCACCCGTTAATATTCAGCCTCTTCGCCGGACAATGGCGCTCATAGACACCCCTCTGGATATACAGCCGGCCAAAAATGATTGGCCTATCGTCATGGATGCCGCCGAAAAATTTTACTTTAAACCGGACTCAGGAAAAATTCTCATCACACCGGCGGATCAAAAGCTGACGGTGCCGTGCGACGCACAGCCTGAGGAGATTGACATTGCCCATGCGGCCCAATGTCTGGAAAAGGCAACCAATTCAACAGTCAATAAAATTGACCATAGTTGGGCCGGACTGCGTAATCATGTGGCAGACGGACATCCGGTTGTGGGATTTGATCCGCAGAACGGCGGGTTTTTCTGGCTCGCGGGTCAAGGCGGCTTTGGCATTAAGACCGCCCCCGCCATGGGCCGGATTACCGCCGCCCTTATTGCAGGCCGTTCCTTGCCGCAAGATATTCTTGACCTTGGTTTAAAAGAAGATCAAATCTGTGTTGGCCGCCTGAAATAAACCAATTTTTCTACATGACAACATCATAGAAAATAAAGGCGACCCCCAGCGGCACCACAAAACGCACCAGCATAAACCATATTTTAAAGATCACGGAATCCCCAAGGCCCATTTCTTCCAATGTGACAGACCGCTTGATAGACCAGCCCACGAACAGCGCGACCAGCAAGCCATTCAGCAACATAAAGACATTGGCCGCAAGGAACTCGATTACCCCTGCAATATTTTTACCTTCAAATAAGGGGATAAACCCAAGGGGGTAAACATCTTTGAGAATATTGCTGGACAGGGCAACGAATATACCCACGAACCAGATACCAGCCCCCGTATATATGGCCGCCCTTACGCGTTTGAATTTACCGCTTTCCGAGAATTGAGCCACCATAGGTTCCAGCAATGAAATGGTCGATGTCACCGCCGCAAAGGCCAGAAGCAAGAAGAAAAGCATGCCAAATATCTGACCAATCCCGCCCATATCATTAAAAACAATCGGCAAGGTCACAAAGACTAATCCCGGCCCCGCCGCATGATCAACGCCAAAGGCAAAGACAATCGGAAAGATGGCAAACCCGGCCAGCAACGCCACAAAACTATCCGCCAAAGCAACGCCTACGGCCATTTTCGGAATGGAAATATCACGGGTCAGATAAGAGCCATAAACCATGATCGCCCCGCTGCCCAATGACAAGGAAAAGAAGGCTTGTCCGGCGGCCATTAAGACAAGCTCCGGCGTGATTTTTGAGAAATCCGGCGTAAACATAAAGGCAAAGCTTCGAGCGAAATCACCTGTGATCGACGCATATAGCACCAATATGATCAAGATCACGAACAGGGCCGGCATTAATATTTTAACCGTTGTTTCCAAGCCTGATTTCAACCCCCGGGCCACAATCGCCACCGTAATGCCTATGGATAACGTCATCCAGAAAATCAATTTGACCGGACTGTCTTGTAATTCCTGAAACATTCTGGCGGAATCGCCGTCCTGCAAATCATTGAATGAGCCAAGTCCCATACCGATGGCATAATCAATCGTCCAGCCCGCAACCACAGAATAAAAAGTCAAGATGCCCAGCGGAACCAGTAAATAAGACCATCCCAGCAAACCCCATAATCTTTGTGCCTTGCTGCCCTTTGTCAATTGCTGAACCGCCATTAAGGGGGGTTTTTGCGTGCTGCGCCCGATCATAAGTTCGGACATAAGCAGGGGAATACCAAAGACCAGCACAATAGCCAGATATATCAAGACAAATGCACCGCCGCCATTTTCAGCTACCACATAAGGAAACCGCCAGATATTTCCAAGTCCAACCGCGCTCCCCACGGCGGCCAGAAGAAAAGTAAACCCCGACGACCAATGTTCATGTTTTGCTGGTTGCATTATTTTATCCCTATGTTTTTAAATCTTTTTTACTTATTTTTGTATGAAATATATATTGACCCAAGATATGTTTCATGGTGTCAATTTTTTCTTCCTCAGCGGAAGAATCAACGTCAATGAGTGCCACAGTACCATATGATTTATCGGGTTCCACAGAAATTTTAAGGGGCAAGCCTAATTCCCCGAGGGCGACTTGAATGACACGCTTGATAATATCCTGCTTTAATGCCGGTTTGAAAATTTTCCCGACAGCCGTGAGGGGCAGCGCGTCAAGCAGATATATTTCTTTTGGCAGCGCCGCCCGTTCGGAAATTTTTTCTGCCGCAAAAGCCATCAATTCCAAAGCGTCGCATGTCGTGTCCGGTTTAAGCACCACATAAGCCACCGGCACTTCTCCGGCATAAATATCGGGCCGGCCAACGGCGGCGGCAGCCATAACAGCATCATGTTTATTTAAGGCATTTTCAATAATCGCGGGATCAATATTATGTCCGCTTCGAATGATTAATTCCTTGGTTCGTCCCGTAAGCCATAAATAACCCTGTTCATCAAGTCGGCCCATATCGCCGCTGTTGAACCAACCTTTCTGCACCCAGATGCCGGCATTATCCGACGGTTCAAGATACCCCGAAAATACATTCGGCCCTTTAAGGGCCACACTGCCGATCTCGTCAATTTTGCAATCCCGAACATAATGACCTTCCCCATCCAGAATTACCGTCTTTAATTGTTGATATGGCAAGCGCAAGCCGACTGAGCCTACCCGGCGCTCTCCATGAAGCGGGTTGCAGCTGCTGACGCAGGTGCCTTCGGTCATGCCATAGCCCTCAATCAGAGTGAGGCCTGTTGTTTTTTCAAATTCCCGGATAAGTTCCGATGGCATGGGCGCGGCCCCGCAAATGGCCAGCCGAAGTGACGATAAATCCGCGCCCCCTACCGGCACCTGCAGCAGGCCTGAATAGATGGTGGGCACGCCGCTGAAAAAAGTAACCCGGTATTTTTCAACAATTTTCCAGAAATTAGGGAGCAGTCCCGGTGTCCTGAAACCTGCGGGGGTGGCAAGTATAATTTCAGCGCCCTTTAAAAAGCACGCAAGCCCTGTAATGATAGCGGCATTCACATGAAACAGGGGCAAGCCGCAAAAACCAACTTCGTCAGACGACATTTCCATCGCCAAATCAAGCATCATACTATTGGTGATCTCATTATTATGGCTATGCTGCGCCATTTTCGGGGTGCCGGTGGTGCCGCCGGTATGAAACAGGGAACATATATCATCTTTGTCAAATATGCGGCCACTATCCAGACTTTCTCCGTTGAATTGATCTATGATGTCCTCATATTGCAGAATATTAGCTTCTTGTGCATTCTGGTCATTCTGGCTCATGATCTGAATGATATATTTCAGGCTCGGCACCTGATCTTTTATGCGCTGCACTTTAGGCCATATATCAGAATGCGCATTTGGCCCCATAGTGACCAATATCATGGATTGCGCCGCATTCATGATACCGGCGATATGATTCACATCCAGCATGGGGTTTATGGGATTTACAATGCCCGCAGCCTCGCCGCCCCAAAGAACATAATGGGTTTCCGGCAGGTTGGGGAGAATATAAGAAACCACATCCCTGGTGCCAAGCCCCAAATCATGAAATAGATTAGCCGTCTGCGTGACCCGCGAGAAAAGAGTTTCGTAAGAAATCGTGACCGGGGTCTCTTGCGCGTTGCCCTCTCTCAAAAAATTCAGGGCCGTTTTTTCCGGCCTCTCAAATGCGGCGCGCCGAATAACGGCATAAGTGGAGTCAAGTCCTTGTAATCTGCTTTGCGCAGTGACCTGTTCGAGAGCGGCAATATCCTGCTGACCGATAATATTTATTCATTCCTCCTCTTGAAAGTTGGCTTTAATTGGGTGTCATAATATACAATTATGTCACCAGATAACAATTGCAAATTGCACATTTTTATCTTGCGATCTAACGGATTATCCGGCATTTTATAGTGATGGACGCAACAGATCAAAAATTAATTAACCTCCTGAAAAACAATGGCCGGGAAAGCACCACAGCCCTGGCGCGGGCGCTGGGCTTATCGCGCTCTACGGTTCAGGATCGTATCTCACGCCTTGAAGATCGGGGCATCATAGCGGGCTATACCATACGGTTTAATGAAGATTATAAAAACCGCCGGATTACGGCTCATGTTTTAATCCAGCTCAACCCGAAATTTGCCGACCATATTCTACAAGATCTGAGAAAAATTCCCCTGATCAAGGCCGTATATGCGGTGAGTGGAATCTATGATATGATTGCCATGGTCAAGGCAGAAACCACAGAGGAAATTGATAAAACCCTTGATGAAATTGGAAAAATGACCGGGATTGAGAAAACAACGTCATCCATCGTGCTATCGACAAAGTTTGAAATATAATTATCCTCTGATCAAAGTTACCGCCGTGAGGTCATCTTGCAATGGTCTGACCACATGACTATCAAACTTTTCCATGAAACGATCCAGAAATTTTTCAGGCGGCCCGGCGGCCACACTTGCCTCGCAACATAAATCTATAAATCTGTCTTCCCCTATTATATCGCCCTTCATATCCTGACTTTCTATCAGGGCGTCACTATAAAAAAACAACATTTCATTTTTTTTGAACGCAACTTCTCGAACCTCATAGGCGGCATCTTCGATCATCCCAAGGGGGACGCCTGAGGGATCCAGAGCAATCATATCCTGCAATCCTATCGTCATTTTTATAGGAGCCGGCGGGGCCGCAGGGGCAAAAGTAAAGACATCCCTCTTCAGGTCAATAATCCCGCATACCATGGTGGCATATTGCGCCATTGGTAAGAGAGCAAACAAGTCGCGGTTCAACCTCTCCAGATAATCGGCGGGCGATAGGATATTATCCCGCAGCTCATGACCATAAACGGACATAAGTGAATGAAGCCGAAAGGTATTTAAGGCGGCCGACAGGCCGTGACCGGAAAAATCCGCCATATAAAAGAACAGCCGGTCATCGTCAAGAACATCCAGACCCCAAAAATCGCCCGCCAGATCATCCGGGGATTCACATTGATAGGCGATGTTGAGCTTGTGGCTCTTGGAGATTTCTTCAATTTTCGCGCGCGTTGGCAACAAAGAATTCTGCATGACCCGGGCGATTCTCAAATCATCCGACAGCCGATCATAATATTTTTTTATGCCCAAATTTTCCATCATAAGCGTTCCATTCCATGAGAAAATAAAGTTAGAAGAACTCTATGTCATTTAATTCAGCCGAGTCCTCGTGGCTCACCTGCGCCTTTTCCTTGAGCCCCCCCACAAACATTCTCAGGATATAATTTTGGTCAAGTTCCTTATGCGCCGCATCATCGATCAATTGATGTAATGTATTTCTATTTTCATCGGAAATAATTCCCGTTTCCTTTATCGTCTTGTCGCCTTGACCAATAGGCCCTGATTCCGATATTTTGATGATAATATTAAGGCTTGCGGATATGGCCAGCATCAGTTGGCGGGTTCTGTCCTGAAACTGAATCGAATAGACCATCTTATTTACATTTTGTTGGAGATCATCGGAAATCTGCGCCGTTTCCGCTAATATCCCCTGCATTATATTATTTGTTGAATGACCTTTGTCGATATTTTCTGATTTAAGTAAATCACGTACCCGCGCAATACTTTCGGCCTGCTGCTTTGAAAATTGTGCCAATTTCTGAAATTCGCCGGACAGATCAACAATGCTGTTTTCAACG
>JAJRQU010000208.1 GCA_024280095.1 Alphaproteobacteria bacterium
GGTAACGCCGTCCCCGGAATGCCATTTCCCCCGGCCACCGGATTCTCTGTCGATGGTAAAATTCTCCAGAACCACAGGATAACGATGTTCCATGATTTCAGGGTCGGTTAACCTTGTATTGGTCATATGGGTATGGACGGCAGAGACACCATCAAAGCCGGGCCCCGCCGGACTGCCCGAGCAAATCGTTTCGTAATATTGATAGTGCTCATTGCCGAAGGTAAGATTGTTCATTGTCCCCTGACTGGCCGCCAAGGCGCCAAGGGCACCAAACAGGGCGTTGGTGACGGCCTGACTGGTTTCGACATTGCCGGCAACGACCGCAGCGGGTGGTGTGGGGTTGAGCATCGAGCCTTTGGGAACAATGATTTTCAGCGGTTTCATGCAGCCCGCGTTAAGAGGAATGTCATCATCAACGAGGCATCTGAAAACATAGAGAACCGCCGCATGGGTAATTGTTACAGGTGCGTTGAAATTATTCGGCAACTGACCGTTTGTTCCCGTAAAATCAATGGTCGCTTCACGTTTTTTCTGGTTAATGGAAATCTTCAATTTAACATGAATACCCTCATCAAGAACATAGTCAAACTCAGCATCATTGAGGGTCGTTATAACAGTACGTACGGCTTCTTCTGCATTGTCCTGAATATAACACATATAGGTATTTACAACATTAAGCCCGTAACGCGAAACGAGTTTCTGTAATTCATTTGCCCCCGTTTTATTCGCAGCAACCTGCGCCATCAGGTCAGCAATATTTTGATTTATGTTACGTGCCGGATAGGGTTCTGCGCCTAGGGTCTGTTCGATTTCCTTTGTTAAGAATACCCCCCGATCAACCAGCTTTACGCAATCAAAAATAATACCTTCTTCATGAATGCTCTTGCCGCGCGGCGACATGGAACCGGGTGAAATGCCGCCGATATCCTCATGATGTGCACGGCTTGCAACAAAAAACAGGATATTATCCAACGCATCATTAAAAACAGGAGAAATTACGGTTATATCCGGCAGATGAGAGCCGCCATTATAGGGGTTGTTATGAATGAAAACATCGCCGGGATTTATTTCCTGCCCGCTTTCGATCAATACCTTGATCGTCGAATCCATGGAGCCTAAATGCACAGGTACGTGAGGGGCATTGGCAATTAAACTTCCCTCATGATCGAAAATAGCACAGGAGAAATCCAGTCTTTCCTTTACATTGACGGATTGTGATGTGTTTTGCAGAATAATACCCATTTGCTGAGCAATAGACATGAACAGATTATTGAAAATTTCCAATGTTACCGGATCATAAGATGTTGAGGATTTCGTCAGCAGATCTGCGGATGTTTTTCTTTCCAGAATGATGTGACGGTAATTATTCAGGCGACCTGTCCAGTTTTTTTCGATGATTATTGTGCCTGTTGGCTCAATCACAATAGCAGGCCCGTGGAGGATATGCCCATATTCCAATGTTTCAATTCTGTAGACGGGCGTATCATACCAAATACCGCGGGAATAAGTTTTCCGGCTCGCCTCAGATATCGGTTTAGTGGTCGATATGTTTTTCGTTTTCTGTTCCTGATTTCCGTCACGTCCCCCGAAGGATTCTATCATGATGGCCTCAACAACGATTCTTTTTTCAGGGGCGATAAACCCATATTGCCTATTATGGGCATCTTCAAAATCATGCCGCATTTTCGCGTCATTGATTACGGGAACTTTGATTGTTGTATCAGTGCCCTTGTATCTTAGTAATGCTGAGGCGGTATGGTTAATTTCTGCTTTATCCACGCCCTGTTCCATTAGATTCACCATGTTACGCTTGGTAAGTTTTTGAATATAGGTTTCTATTATTGTAAGGAGAGGGGCAGATAAGACTTGATCTATGACCTGTTGAGATTCCGTCCTGATATCGGCGAGGCCCATACCATAGGCAGAGAGTACGCCAGATAAAGGGTGGATGAAAATTTTATTGATACCCAGTCTTTCCGCAACAAGGCAGGCATGTTGTCCGCCCGCCCCGCCAAAACAGTTCAGAGCATAATCCTTGACATCATACCCGCGCGCGATTGATATCTTCTTTATAGCCTGAACCATATGTTCAATCGCGATATCAAGAAATCCTTCAGCAACATCTTCAGGAGATCGATCGCCGCCAATCTGGGCAGAAATCTCTTTAAAAGCTGCTCTTGCGGCATCACGATCCAGAGGTTGATCCTGATTTGGCCCAAATATGACAGGGAAATAGTCAGGTTGAATTTTTCCAAGGCATACATTAATGTCGGTAACGGCGAGTTTGCCGCCGCGCCGATAACAGACAGGGCCGGGATTAGCACCAGCGGAATCCGGACCGACGCGGAAGCGGCCATTATCAAACTTCAGTAATGATCCGCCGCCTGCTGCGACAGTATGGATGTTCATCATGGGCACCCGCATACGTACCCCGGCAATTTCCGTTTCATAGGTTTTTTCAAATTCACCGGCATAATGCGTCACATCAGTAGAGGTGCCGCCCATATCAAAGCCGATAATTCTGTCGAAGCCGGCCAGCTTCGCCGTATGGACCGCGCCAACTATTCCGCCCGCAGGCCCGGACAGGATAGCATCCCTGCCGCGAAATTTCCGGGCGTCCACAAGCCCGCCTGAAGATTGCATAAACAGGAGTTTTCCCGGCATGTCGTCATCATTGATAATGGCAGATATACGATCAATATACCGACGTAGAACCGGTGACAGGTAAGCATCCACAATGGTTGTTTCGCCGCGCGGGACTATTTTTGCCAACGGACTGACGTCATGGCTGGCGGATATTTGGATAAAACCAATTTTCTTGGCAAGAGAAGCCAGAGCCTTCTCATGTGCGGGATATTTATAGGCATGTATTAACACGATGGCAATTGAGCGGAAACCATCCTCATATGCTTTGGTCAAGGTCGCCTGTGCGGCCTCAAGGTCAAGGGGCGTTTCAATATCACCCGATGCGAGAATACGTTCTTTGATTTCTTTGACATCACTATATAACAAGTCAGGTTTCCTGATATTCAGCGCAAATATATCCGGACGTGCCTGAGTGCCAATTTCGATAATATCCTTTAGCCCTTGTGTGATAACCAATATTGTCGCGTCACCTTTTTTTTCAAGGAGGGCATTTGTGGCAACCGTTGTTCCCATTTTGACAGTCTTGACTTTCTCCTGGGGAATCGGGTCTGATTTTTTAAGGCCGAGAAAGTCGCGTATACCATGCAGAGCGGCATCTTCATATGCTTCCGGATTTTCTGACAGAAGTTTTTTGGTATGCAACACGCCATTTGGGGCTTTGGCAATAATGTCCGTGAAAGTACCGCCGCGATCAACCCAGAACTGCCATTGACCTTGTGTCCCTATATATTCCTCGTTAGTACTCATCAGCTCTCCAGTAGATTATCCAATATTACGTATCAATGTTGTTTTAATGAATAAGCATTTTATTGATGTTTTGTCAACGTTTTGTTATTGACAATTCACCAACGTTATGCAAATGTATCTTTGAGAAATAAGAAGTGTGCCAATCCTGGGTAACAGGAGGCAAGTAAAAATTCAGTATGACTAATGACATAATTTAACAACAAATGAGCCAATCAAATTTTTAATAAGCAACCAAAAAATATAGGATGAGGAAAAATGACCCAACGAAAATACTATAAATTTATATTGTCATCTTCTTTGGCACCAATAGCATTGGCGTCCGTGGCAACTATGAGTATCGCAAATGCCAAGGCTGAAGAGCCAATAGTTATGGAAGAGATACTTGTAACGTCAACAGGCAGCCGTATAAAACGTCAAGGCGATAGCCCTTCACCACTGACATCAATCAGTATAGATGATTTTCAGAATAATGGGGCTAAAGATATTAGAGATTTGATCGGGCTGTTGTCTATTAATGCGGGTTCCGAGAATAATTCAGACAATTTGTCGCAAAATTTTACGGTTGGAACCTCGAACATAAATCTTCGTGGTCTTGGTGTTGCGTCCACATTGGTATTGCTTAATGGCCGCCGTCAGGTCTTATCCTCTGTTCAGACGGATGATGGATCAAGTTTTGTTGACCTTGGGGCTTTATTACCGGCGCTTGCCATCGAGCGGGTGGAAATCCTTAAAGATGGCGCGTCTGCCATTTATGGCTCTGATGCCGTTGCGGGAGTTGCAAACTTTATTACCCGCAAAGGTTTTGAAGGGATGGAGATTCAAGCTGAATACCGGGGGCGAACCAATAATGGTACTCAGCGGGACATCAACATTGATGGTGTCGTTGGCGGAGAAATGGGTGATGATGGCTCTTTCCTTCTTGCGGCAAGCTATCTGAGCCGGACTAGTCTGGTTTTGGGTGAGGTTGATTGGTTGCAACCGGCAACAAGCGGGTTTGGTAATCCGGGAAGTTTCAGGGTGCCGTCTACGGGCTTGACCGTTGCCGATCCGGATTGTGAGGCAAATGGTGGATTACTGCAATCTCTCACAAGTGGCAGTACGGTTTGCCGCTTCGACTTTGGGCCCCAAGTTACCGCCGTACCAAATGAGGAACGTTTGCAGGCTTTTGCCCGCGCCGATTGGGACTGGAGTGAGAATACGCAGCTTTGGGTGGAAATAGGTTATGCCCGTAATGATATTAGCCGGGAAGTATCTCCAAGCTTTCCAGTATTGAATGCCCCTGTTGTGCCAGCAAATAATCCGGGCAATATCTTTGGTGAGGACGTCTTTTTTCAGGGACGGCCTTTCGGTGTAGGGCAACCTACCGAGATTAACTTCTACAAACAGAATACCATCAGATTGGCGCTTGGTGCAGAAGGTGAAATTTCGGATAATTTATTCTGGGATGTCTCTTATATTAAGGCTGTTAATGATGCGCTACAGAATCCACGTGACATTATTGCCGCAAATTTTCAAGCCGCCCTTCAGGGTTTTGGCGGCGCAGGTTGTGATACAAGCCCGACTGCCGCCACACCGGCAGTCGCCGGTCAGGGTGAATGCTTTTTCTTCAACCCATTCAGCACTGCTTTCTCCGCTAATCCTGGAGACCCCGCCTATAATGATCCGAGCTTGCGTTCCTTTATTGTTGGTGATTACATTGGAAATACAACGTCCAAAGCAGATGTCATTGAAGCGAATATTACCGGGAGTTTATTTGATCTTGGTGCTGGCCCGGTAGGCTTTGCGCTTGGCACACAATATAGAAAAGAATCGCTCAGTGCTGCTTATGATACCGTTACCCAGCAGGATGGATTTGGCTTCCTTATCGGTAATCCCAATTTTTCCGGCAAGACGGATGTTTATGCGATTTACGGTGAAGTCCTGCTTCCTGTGACAGATTGGGCAGAAATTACCGGCGCGCTTCGCTATGAAAATTATGGCGGGGGTATCGGTGATACGATTAATCCAAAAATTGCCGTTCTTGCGCAGCCAACAGACAGCATTTCCCTGCGCGGCTCTTTCAGCACGTCGTTCCGGGCGCCATCCGTATTTCAGACACAGGGCGTAGAGACAAGATTTACCAATATCAGGGATTTTGATGGCACAAGTACCTTTGCCGGACGGCGCAGTGTTGGCAACCCCGATTTACAGCCTGAAACGTCAAGAGCTTTTAATATGGGATTGACCTGGGAGCCAAATGATACTTGGGATATCAGTCTTGATTATTGGAACTTCTCTTTCAAAAATGTCTTGAGACTGGAGAATGCCCAGGGCATTGTTACGGCTAACCCCTTTGATTCCCGAATAGAGCGTACCTCCGCCGGGACAATCTCAATTGTAAATGTCGCTTATATTAATGCTGATGCGCTTAAGGTAAGTGGTATAGATTTCTCCGCGCGGGCAATATATGAAATCGGGAATGGTATATTATCACCTTTTGTTGATGCAACCTATCTCTTGTCTTATGACATCACAACCAACGGGGTAACCGTAGACGGCCTCGGCAGGTTGAACCGGGGTAATGTCGGGGCGCCCAATCAACGGCTGAAGGGAAATATTGGTGTTAACTGGTCAAATGGCCCTTTAAATGCCAATTTATTTGTAAGGCACGTTGGCGGTTATGAGGATGGGGGTGACGTGAGTATCGATAGCTTTACATCTATTGATGCAAATATAAGCTATAGTCTGGGTGCGATTCTTCGTAATGAATCTGATACGACACTGACCATTGGTGTTGTCAATTTAACGGATCAGAATCCGCCATTTGTTGATATCGCCGGTAGTTACGATCCGCGTTCAGGCGACCCAAGAGGGCGCCGGGCATATATTAAAGTTGGTACGAAATTTTAATATTTGAACTAACAAGTATAATTTGTATGCGATGAGAAGCATGTAGCAATCCCTTGGCCATAATTCATTGCCAAAACGCCACATGCTTCTCGATCCAATGGTTTCAGAATACAAGTATGGATAATATTGCCAGAGGGGAGCTGTCACATAGGTGCCAAATGAAAAGATATTGCAGCCGAACCTGAAAATGGGGAAAGGTCACTAGTGTGTTTATCATAATAAAGAAGTTAAATTGCTGTCGTTGACTGAGCAATCCCTATAGATACTGGCAAGTGATGTTCCACTTTTCCGAAGAAGGTCTAAACCTCAGTCGTGATTGTTGTTCCGAGAATGATATCATTGAGACGTGCCCAGCCTCGCCAAATAACTATATTTTCCGGCGGAGGATCATTGGCTCGGGTGAGATAGCCGTCGAGCTTGGTGATTTTGAAGATATAACAGTACAAATTTTTTGGTGTTTTGGTATCTTTTTTGGGCCGAAGCTGGTTGAGGACAGAGATTTCCCTTTGGGTCAAAGCAATCTTCGGTGAAGCCGTTTGTGCCGAACGATTTACCATGGTCAGCCAAAAGAGGAGCTACTTACGAAGCAAGTCCACAATTTGTTGGGACGCACGGTTAGAGCTATGATTTATTCTCAATTTTTGATAGGCGATAAAGTATCTGTGCACGGCTGATCCCAAGCATACGAGCCGCTGCAGAACGATTTCCTTTTGTGCGTTTTAGAGCCTCAATAACCATTTGCGTTTCTATGTCTCGCATTGGTGTCCCCCTGTCGAGGAAATCTTGAATGGAATTAGATGTATTTTCTTTCGCCTCATTGGGCTCCAAACCAAACATTTCACTGGATGAGGGGTCGAGAAATCCTGTTTCATTCAGTCGGAATGCTGATATATCAAAGGTTTCATCACTGGTGAAAATATGCTGAAAATCAATGGCCCCGCCATCGTCGGCAAGAATGACGCCTCGCTCCACAAGATTCTCCATCTCGCGGATATTTCCCGGCCACTCATAACTTAACAGAGCCGCAATAGCCCTTTCTGAAAAACCGGTAATGTTTTTATTGTGGCGCGTTGAATAAAGCCAGACAAATCGGTCAAGAAGCAGGGACAGGTCGGCCTTTCTTTCTCTGAGGGGCGGGATTCGTATAGGAAATACATTAAGCCGGAAAAAAAGATCTTCACGAAATTCCTGACGTTGAATAGCCGCTCGCAGGTTGGTATTCGTAGCTGCAATGACGCGCACGTCAACTTTGCGTACCTTTTGGTCGCCTATTCTTTCTATTTCGCCTTCTTGGAGCGCGCGAAGTATTTTTCCTTGGGCGGATAGGGTCAATGTGCCTATTTCATCAAGGAAAAGAGTGCCGCCATTAGCTCTCTCGAAGCGCCCTGGTCGGGATTCCGTGGCTCCGGTATAGGCACCTTTCTCAACACCAAAAAGCTCGGCTTCTATTAAGTTTTCCGGGATTGCGGCGCAATTAACCGACACTAGAAGTTTGTCTGAACGATCACTCATTTGATGTAATGTTTTGGCAAAAACGCCTTTGCCTACTCCGCTTTCCCCAAGAAACAGGACCGTGGCATTCGTTTTGGCTACGCGTTTTAATTTGTGATAAGCCGCATTAAAGCCCGCTGACGCGCCGACGATATTGGCTTTGCGAATTTCATCAGAGTAGCGGGACCTTGTTTTGATTATATTTTTGGGTTGTTGCTTTTTTTGTACATTTTTTGATTCTGAAAAATTCTCGGCACGTAAATATTTCAGGTCAACTTCCGGATTGTCCCATTCTTCTGCCGGTTTGCCGATAATACGGCAATGGGCATGACCCATGGCGCGGCATTCAACTTCGCGATATATTATAGGACGGCCAAAAAAAGTAGAGGCATAACCACTGGCATAGCCAATCTGCATCCAGCATACAGGTTCCGCGCCGATGCCAAATTCATCAATATGGATTTCATCCTCAAAGGAATGATGCCATAAATATTCTGCATAAAATTTACTTTTTTCAACATCTATGTCGCATTTTACCTGCTCTACGAGAACAATACCCTCCAGTGCGTGTAGTTGCGGCCCAACTGAAAAGGCTTCGAGGAGCTTGCCTTTTGACCGAACTTTGTTAGAAATTTCCGCATCCATGGCACCGGCTTCATAACCTGTTCGTGTTAAAATGGCGCGCGCGCCATCCTGACCGAGCTTTTCAATCATTTCACGCCGCAAAACACCCAGTGCGCGGGTATGCATAAGTACCATTCGCCGGTCATCCAGCCAAATATGGCCATTGCTTGGTGTGAACCGAAGGCGTGAGGCCAGATCACTGATATCAGGAAATTGTATGGCTTCTTCCTTGTTGAGATTAAGCAGTTCCGACGCATTGGCACCAGAACCGGGAATATGTGCGCCAGATAAATTTTTTGCAGGCATAGGGAATCCTTTGGTAAATATGTAGAATATTCTACATTATTGGTTGAAAACCTCAAGATTAATGTAGAATATTCTACATATTGATTTTTGATAGCTAGATTTTAAAATGGCTTCTATCATAAAAATTTTTTGGATTTTCAAGATTTTCCCAAGTGGGTTTTTCATAAGACGGAGGATATTATGGTCTAAATATCAATATGTTAAATATTATTTAGTGAGATATTTTTTATGAATAGTTAGGAGAATAAGCTGTACAGATAGCGGTTTTAATTTAATTGGCATGCTAATTGCTGTCTTAAGGGTATCGGGTGAATTTTGACGTAATAAAAAGCTGAAAAATCAGCATTAGGTTAGAGGCTTCCGACTATCGGGAAACATAATAAGAGGAATACCAATGATACAGTTTAATAAAAGAAACACTTCGGGGAAAAGCTATCTTAACAGGGCTCGGCTCAAAACACTCATTCTAGGCGGAACGTCTTCTTTGGCGGTTATGATGAGTGCCCACGCGGCTTATGGTCAGATGGTGCTGGAGGAAATTACCGTCACCGCTCAGAAACGAGCAGAAAATGTACAGGATGTGCCCATCGCTATCACCGCTTTTTCAGCCACTAGCATGACGAAGAAGGGCCTGACAAATATTTCCCAGATTGGTGATTTTACGCCCAATGTTGAAATTGACAGCACTTCATCTTTCAGTGGCTCTACGCAAGTATTATCAGCCTTTGTTCGCGGAATAGGACAGGCTGATTTTGCGTTTAACCTGGATCCGGGTGTCGGCGTTTATGTGGACGGTGTCTATTACGCCCGAACTTTTGGCGCGGTACTGGATTTGCTTGATCTTGAACGGGTTGAAGTGTTGAAGGGGCCGCAGGGTACGTTATTTGGGCGGAACACTATTGGTGGAGCTATCAGCATTATCACCCGGCGTCCTGGCGAAGAATTTGGCTTTAAGGGCGATGTTACAATGGGCCGGTTTAACCGGCTTGATATTCGCGGGGCGGTAGATATTCCCCTGATTGAAGATAAATTATTGTCACAAATTTCATTTTCATCAAAGACCCGGGATGGTTATCATGAAAATGCCCAGTGGCCGGGCCAGTTTCGCACCGATGCCGGTAAATTCACCCTGCCTGACAGGGAGTTCAATACTTCTGCCGGGGGAGAGAATACTCAGAATATCCGGGGTAAGCTTGAATGGCGCGCTGACGATGATCTGACTTTTACCCTTGCCGGTGACTATACCAATGTTAACGAAGAGGCAACCCCCAGCATTTTGCTGGCCACCAATCCCGGTTTGAAAGATGTCTATAACGCCTGCATCACAACACCCGCTGTTATTATTGCGACGACCCCTCTGGGCGGGCTTTGTACAACGCCGCGTGCGGTTGTTGGCGGGGCACTGGCCGGGGTCAATGTGGATGGCGACCCGGCAAATGATCGTCTGGTTTTTGATGACAGTCTGATTACGGGGGAAATTGATCGTTCATATCCGGGCGGCGCGAATTATTCCAAAGCAAAAGCTTTTGGAATTTCATTAACGACGGATTGGGATATTCGGGATGATATGTCTCTGAAATCTATCACGGCTTACCGTGATTTGACGGCCACATTTGCTCAGGATGTTGACGGCACACCCATTGCCATGGGGGATCACGCCTTCAATACCAATCAATGGCAGGTTTCCCAAGAGTTGCAATTGACGGGAACGTCTTTGAACGATTCTCTGGAATGGGTACTTGGGCTTTATGCTTTCCATGAAGAGGGCGACCTTACGGACTTCCCAACCTTTGCCGGTGGATTGTTGCAAATTGTAGGCCCGAACCAGTTTAATACCGAGGCCTATGCCGGTTTCGCCCATGCTGAATACGCCGTGACCGAAAAATTTAGCATAACCGTAGGAACCCGTTATACCATAGAGAACAAACAATTCTTTGGAGCGCAGCGTGATCTGAACAGCCTCGCCTTTCAACTTGGCTTTCCGCTTGCGTTGCACCCGGATACATCAGATACAACACTTTATTTCCCTGGCACGCTAAACAAACGTACCTTCAATAACTTGTCCTTTAAAGCGGGAATAGATTACGCTTTGACAGATGATTCTCTGGCCTATGCGTCCTTTTCTCAAGGCTATAAAAGTGGTGGCTGGACGACGCGTGCGACAGTGCCTATCCTTAGTGCTCCTGAATTTAATGAAGAAACTGCCGCAACTTATGAAGTCGGTTTGAAAGGTCAATATTTTGACCATCGTTTACAAACCAATATTGCTGCTTTCTTCACCAAATATGATGATTTGCAGGTGACGGTACAGGACGGCATTTCCCCGGTTACGGAAAATGCGGCGACCTCGGAAATCAAGGGTGTAGAATTTGAATTCCAGAGTTTGTTGAGTGAGAATTTGGAAATCAATGGATCAATAGGATATATTGATGCCAAATATACCAGCCTCAATCCGGGGACAGCTTTGGCGAAAAACTTCCTGTTCCTGAATACGCCGAAATGGTCGCTTTCTCTGACGGGCGAATATACGGTTCCGCTTAAGAACGGTAATTCAATATTGTTTCATGTGGACTGGGCCTACAAAAGCCGGGTAGCAAACGATGCTGAAAATACCCCTGAGTTGATGGCTGATCCGGTTAATTTGGTCAGTGCAATGATCCGGTATGAAGCGGAAGAAGGTTGGTACCTTTCTCTTGGCGGGCGTAACCTGATCGACGAGCGCTATATTGTCTCGGGCCAAAACCAGTCGGGTATTGGATATATTGGCGGCACATATTCGCGGCCAAGAGAATGGTATATGACTTTTGGGTACCAATTTTAATGCTGCATCACAGGGAAGGGCTCAATTATGAGCTCTTCCTTTTACCTTAATTAAAATAATTTTTAGAAAAGTGATTCTGATCTTTTTAAAAGGCATGGATTCACAGGATTGATAAAAATATGCTTTCAGGAAAAATAATTGTCGTAACTGGTGCAGCATCAGGAATTGGGGCCGAAACGGCACAATTGCTTTGTGCAAGAGGTGCAAAGGTTATTGCAATGGATTTGAATAAACCAGACACCTCACACTATAAATTTATCCCCATTGATCTTTTAGAGGAAAAATCAATCAAAAGAGCAACCACGGAGATTAATGATCCCATTGATGCATTATGTAATATCGCCGGTGTTCCCCCAACTGTTGGTGAAGTGGCTACACTGAAAGTGAATTTTTTGGGCCTTCGGGCTTTTACCGAACACCTGCTGCCAAAACTTTCGGATAATGCCTCAATAGTGAATATGGCCTCTCTGGCGGGGTTTGAATGGGATAAAAGCCTGCGGGTAATTCAGGCGTTTATTGCAATGACGGCAACTGATGACATAGATGCCTTCTGTCATAAGAATGATATTGAAGGGGCGCGGGCCTATTTCTTCTCGAAAGAAGTATTGAGGGTCTGGACCATGCAAAAGGCTTTTGCCCTTGGTGACAGGGGAATCCGGATGAACTGTATCAGTCCGGGGCCGGTCGAAACGCCTATTCTGAAGGATTTTATTGCGTCACTTGGCAAGCGTGCAGAAGATGATTTGAAGAAAAACCGGGCGGGTCGCCCGGATGAAATTGCCCCAGCGGTTGCTTTTCTATGCAGTGACGACAGTCGCTGGATCAATGGGGCTAATATTCCGGTGGATGGCGGCGCTCTGGCAGGAGTTCTGGCGGAAATTCATGGCTTTGGCAATTAGTATTTGGTAGGGCAAAACCCGGAGATAAAATTATGGACAAAGAGCTTTTTATTGGTGGCGAATGGGTACCATCTGAATCCGGACAGACAATGGTGATCACCAGCCTTGTTAACGGTAAGCCATATGGACGGGTGTCTTTAGGATCCCGTGCTGATGCGGTTAAAGCAGTGAATGCAGCGGAGGCCGCCGTCAAAGCCTGGGGAAGAACGGCCCCCTCAGAGCGTGAAGACATTTTACTCAAGGCCGCTGACATTCTTGCCCGAAAGCGCGATGATATTGTTGACGTTTTGCAAAATGAAGCCGGGTCCACTTTTGGAAAAGCTATGTTTGAGGCGGGTTTTATCGTAAATATCGTACGTGCGGCTGCCGGTGAATGTCGGCGCGTATGCGGGACGACTTATGCCACGGATATTCCCGGTGCGTTTTCTTATAGCCTTCGTCGGCCTCTCGGCGTTGTTGTGGGAATTTCCCCCTTTAACTTTCCTATTGTACTGGGTGGAAAAAAGTTGGCCTTCGCCCTTGCGGCAGGGAACTGTTTCATTTTAAAACCCTCGGAATTAACGCCTCTTTGCGGTCTCCTGCTCGGTGAAATCTTTCAGGAGGCCGGCGTTCCGCCCGGCGTTCTCAGTATTCTGCCGGGGAAGGGTGCAGAGCTTGGGGATGCTTTGATTGGGCATCCCGCCGTCAAACTGGTGACATTTACCGGTTCAACAGTCATCGGAAAACGGATTGCGCAAACATGTGCGGTAAAATTGAAAAAAGTAACATTGGAACTGGGCGGCAAAAATCCTATTATTATCTTGAAGGACGCGGATATGGACTATGCGGTACAGGCCTCCGCTTTCAGCGCTTTTATACATCAGGGTCAGGTCTGTATGGCTGGTTCGCGGATTATTGTTGAAAATGAATTATATGAAGATTTTTGCGGCAAGTTCAGTGACAAGGCGGCGGCTTTGAAAGTGGGCCCGCTTGAGGAAAAAGACACTGTGATTGGGCCTCTTATTCGCTCGGCCCAATGTGATATGATAGGTGAATTGATCGTGGATGCCGTCTCGCGTGGGGCGAAGCTCCTTACCGGCGGCGGATGGGAAGGCAATATGTTTGAACCGACTGTTATTGCTGATGTCACGCCAGAAATGAAAATTTTCCATGAAGAATGTTTTGGGCCAGTGGTTATTATTGCCAAAGCAGATAGCCCTGAACAGGCGCTCGATCTGGCCAACAATACCGAATATGGCCTTTCGGCGGCGGTTTTTACCAATGACTTGAAACAAGCGAGTTTCTTTTCTGAAAATATAGAAGCCGGGATGGTGCATGTGAACGGGCCTACGGTGCGGGACGAAGCCCATATTCCCTTTGGCGGCATTAAAAATAGTGGCCTTGGCAGAGAGGGGGGAAGGTATTCCATTGAGGAAATGACAGAGTTAAAATGGGTCACCATACAAAATGAAAAGGCCCATTTTCCATTTTAAGGGCGTCAATCAGGTTTGAGGGGTGATTACCATAGTACACCCGTCTCACATACATTCATGAAAACAGGGAAGAAGAATGAGTAATTCGGTAGAACAGCCGGTACGGGGTATTTTTGCAATAGCAATAATTATCATCACGACTATGTTGGTTATATCTCTCTTTTCAGAAGAGGTGTTTTCCAGTTGGGTTTCTTATTTGTTTATGTCTTGCGTTCCGGTGCAGATTGTTTTTGGCTTAGTTTGGAAATGTGAATATCCGACCTTTCTTGCCAATATGAAACAGCCTTTAAAAGGAGTTGGTTTTATTCTGATAGCAGCTTTTGGTGGCTGTTTCATTGCATTGTTGGGAATTACCCTTGTGGCAAATGGAGCCATGCCACCGGGACCGCAACTTAGTATTTTTATGATACTATTTATTGTTGTGATGTTTTGGCTTGTTGGCGTTTTTCAATGTTGGCCTGTTTCATCAGTCTTTAAAAACCCACTTGGGGTCGGACTTGTCCTCCTGAGCACTGGTTTCGTGACGGCTTATTTAATTTTCAAGTTTGGGGCGAATTTTAAATTTATGACTGCTGCGCCGGGCTATTTTGCACATATGGATGGTGAGGGAGCCTTTATGGCATTCGATGTTCTGACCTTTGCAGTTACGACTGTTGCTCTGATAATGACATGCATCCTGTTTGATTTCTGGCCCATGGTCAAAATGCCATCAGCCCAAAACAAGATTGTATTTATCCTGTCCTCCACGCTTTATATACTGATATTATCATTTGCCGTCAGGTATTTCTTCGTTGTGATTTTGGGGATGGATCAGATTATTTACATGGTTCTTGTCCCAATTTCCTTTATTTTTGGTGCGTTTATTATGCTTGATTTATTTGAACAGCGATTTTTTGCAACAAAAACACAACCTTTGAAGGGCATATTTTATTTTATCCTAAGTGTGATATTTGGGGTGATAATGTATTATTTATACCGGTTTCTTGGACCTGTAATCAGTGGGAAAATGATAAGCGACGACCCCGGATACCAGCTTGATTTCTGGATTGCTAATGCAATGCTTGCTATAAGCTTTCCGCTCATTGTAGTCTATAACGCATTTCTAAATCATTGGCCTATTCGGAATCTGAACAGTGAAAGGGAATGAAACTAATGCGGCTCTTATAAATTTCTGTTATCACTTAAAACCCCGTTCGACCTGATCCAGTATTTTCATGGCAGGTAGGCATTGGGCGACACTGGCATTTGGCTCGCGCCCTTCACGTATCGCGGCAAAGAATTCTCTGTCCTGAAGCTCAATGCCATTATTGGAAACCGCAACGCCAGTCAGGTCAATGGGTTTTTCATAGCCATCAAGAAGATCATCATAACGGGCGAGATAAGTCCCGTTGTCCCCGATGTAACGGAAAAAAGTTCCTAGCGGCCCATCATTATTGAAAGATAGTGACAGGGTGCAAATGGCACCAGAGGGAACCTTCATGATAATATTCATGTCCATTGAAATTCCTAAAACATCGTGTCTCGGCCCTTGCAGGCCGTAAACTTTTGAAATCAGCTCCCCAGTCTGATATTGAAACAGATCCACCGTATGACAGGCATGATGCCACAGAAGATGATCGGTCCAACTGCGGGCATTATTCAGGCTTTTACATCCCTTCACACCGAACTGGTCATAGTCGCGGTGTTTATTCTGCCTGACTGCTTTGGACGGGCTTTCAGTTTTAATGTCATAGGCTTTAAGGTCAGAGCCGCCGGCGCCTGCCCAGTCTTTAACAAAGGTCATGGCGGCTTCACCAAAACCAATGAAAGAAATATTTTGCTTTTCTGTGCTTTTCATATGCTCCAATATATATGTCTTGAGGCTAAGTTGGAAATTGAATAATGTTTTTATCTATTCATTTTTTGAATAGACATATTTAATATTTCCAGAAACTTTTGTTGGGTTGCCGTCGGGTGCCAGCCTAAACGTAATGTGAGCCCGATAGGTCTTTTTGTTTCGGGCATCTCGAAAGGCAAAGTGGCCAGCAACCCCAGTTTCTCTTCTAATTCTATTTGATGCTTGGAAAGCAGGGCAAGCCTGTCACTTTCGTGAAGCAGGCTGCGGATCAGAACCATCGAACTTGTTTCGACTAATTTGACTGGCTTCTTAAACATCGCTTTAAAACAATCCCTTGTGGGGGTTCCTTCGCGGGGAACGATCCAGGGGTATAATGCCAGATCATCCAATGTTGGGGCTGGTGTTGTATGAGGGGATGACCTGCTCTGCCGACAACGGTAAGCTCGTCATCGAATAGGGGTTCCTGTATGATGTCATCAATAGGCAGAGGGTATCTTAGGGTGCCAATCAGGAAATCAATCTCACCGTGGCGCAGGCCATGCAGCAGATCAGCATAGGGGCCGTCCACCACACGGATCTGAATATCCGGATGTATTTGAGAAAACTCATTGATGGCTTTTGGCAGTAAGTTAGTTCGGGCAAGCGGCATACTGCCAATTATGATGTTGCCTGAATCCCGCCCGTGCCAGGATTCTATTTCCACAAACCCCTGTTCCAGTTCGGTGAAGGCAAGTTTGGCGTGCTGGACAAGGATAAGGGCGGCTTTGGTAAGCTCTATGCCTTCTCTGCTCTTAACGAACAGGGGAATGCCCAATAATTTTTCCAATTCACGGGAGGCGCGGTACAGGGATGGCTGTGTTGTTCCTATGGTCCGCGCAGCCAGACTGAAATTTCCCGCCTTTGATACGGCGATCAATGCTTTTAACTGTATAGTGGTTAGCAGACGGTCCAGATAGAGATTGGCTTTCTTCTGGGAACCAATTCGGATGGCCTCCAATGTGCCTTTGTTTAAATGAGCCAGCAGCCTTTCCACTCGATCAAGAAATAAAAGCCCGGGTTCGGTGGTAAACATTCCTTCGGGGCGACGGTCAAAAAGGGACAGTTTCAGCATCCCTTCAAGCTTTGCAATGGCCTGGGTAATGGCAGGTTGTGACAAATATACCTGTTTGGATGCCCTGCTGATGCTTTTGCAGTGTGCCACCTCACAAAAAGCCCGGAGGTGGCGTATATTTGGGGTTTTCCGTTCCATTACGATGGTATTCTGATCTATTATAAAACGACATTCTATAGCAAAAACTTATACCAGTCGAGTTAAATTGAAATAGGTATTTAGGGTTGAATGGTGGATAATAAGGTTATCGAATGACATAATGAGGATATATATTATGGCCCATAAAAAGACAGCCCTGATTATCAGCGCCCATGCCGCCGACTTTGTCTGGCGGGCAGGCGGCGCTATCGCCCTTCACCAAAAGTTGGGTTATGAGGTGACGGTTGTTTGTCTTTCATTCGGGGAGCGGGGCGAGTCCGCTAAACTGTGGAAGAATGAAGGCTGTACGCTGGATCAGGTCAAGGTCGCTCGGCAGAAGGAGGCCGAAGCAGCGGCGGCAGCCCTTGATGTTCATGATATTCAATTCTTCGACTTGGGGGATTATCCATTGGAAGTTGACCGGGATGCTAAATTCAGGCTGGTCGATGTCATCCGAAAAGTGCAGCCCAAGTTTATGATGAGCCATTCCCAATATGACCCCTATAATACCGACCATTCCTTTGCCACCAATGTTGCCATGGAATGCCGCATGATTGCGCAGGCCTGGGGACATAATCCTGGTGAAAAAGTTCTGGGCGCGCCGCAGCTCTATCTGTTTGAGCCCCACCAGACAGAGCAGATGGGGTGGAAGCCGGATGTATTCCTTGATATAACAGAGGTATGGGATAAAAAGCGTGCCGCTATTGAATGTATGCAGGGTCAGGAACATCTTTGGGATTTTTATACCAATGTGGCGGAGAACCGTGGCAATCACTTTCGCCGCAATTCCGGGGGCATGTCAGGGGGAAAAGCCGCCCGTTATGCTGAAGGATTCCAGTCAATTTACCCCCGTACAGTGGAGGAACTCTAATGGCTGTTGTTGTTCGAAATTTTGAAAGAGCAGACCAAGCTGTCATAGAGGGTCTTGGGCAATGTGGTGTTGTTACTGTTCATGAGCACAGGGGCGTAAAGGCCTGCTGGCATCCTATATGTCCCCCATATATTCAGGAATGCGGATTGGCGCATCGGCGGTAACGATTTCTGCGGCCCCATGCGATAACTGGATGGTTCATGTGGCCATAGAACAGGTGCAAAAGGGTGATATTCTTGTTTTGGCAACAACATCGCCGTCCGATGCGGGATATTTTGGTGACTTGTTGGCTACTTCCATGCAGGCGCGCGGCGGTGTTGGTCTGATCATTGATGCCGGTGTGCGTGATGTGCGTGATTTGACGGAAATGAATTTTCCGGTCTGGTCAAAGGTTGTTTGTGCCGAAGGAACCGTGAAAAAAACATTGGGTTCAGTGAATGTGCCTATTGTCTGTGCCGGGGCCTTGGTTAACCCCGGTGACGTTATCGTGGCCGATGATGATGGCGTTTGTGTGGTGCGGCGCGAAGACGTCGTAGAGGTTCTGGCAAAAGCATTGGCGCGGGGGGCCCTGGAAGAAGAAAAACGCGCCCGTCTGGCCTCGGGCGAGCTTGGTCTTGATATGTATAAAATGCGTGAACGGTTAGCCGAAAAAGGGCTAAGATATGTCTGACCCTGCTCCATATTCAACAAGATGTATGTGGATGCGCGGCGGAACGTCCAAGGGCGGGTATTTTCTCAGCAGTGATTTGCCTTCTGAGATTGCGGCACGGGATGAATTCCTGCTTGGTATTATGGGCTCGCCCGATCCCCGCCAGATTGATGGCATGGGCGGGGCCGATCCGTTAACATCGAAAGTGGCGGTGGTAAAAAAATCTATGCGTGAAGGTGTCGATGTGGACTATCTGTTCCTTCAGGTCTTTGTTGACCAGAAAATTGTGACCGATGCCCAGAATTGCGGCAATCTTCTTGCGGGTGTTGGGCCATTTGCCATTGAGCGCGGCCTTGTCACGGCACAGGACGGTGAAACACCTGTGGCCATTTTTATGGAAAATACCGGACAGGTTGCGGATTCTTTGGTGAAGACGCCAGATGGTATTGTTACCTATTTGGGGCAATCGCATATTGACGGTGTGCCGGGAACGGGAAGCCCGATCCCGCTAACTTTCCGTGATACAGCAGGCTCCAGTTGTGGTGCTCTTTTGCCAACAGGAAATATCGTTGATATTATTGATGGTGTTGAAGTAACCTGTATAGATAACGGTATGCCGACGGTGGTTATGCGGGCGGAAGATATGGGAATAACCGGCGCTGAAAGCCGCGAAGATCTTGAGGCTGATGAAGGCTTAAAAGCTCGTCTTGAAGCTATAAGGTTACAAGCGGGGTATATGATGAATCTTGGGGATGTGACAGATAAAACGGTTCCGAAAATGTCTATGGTCAGTCAGGCTAGATCAGGTGGCACAATATCAAGCCGAACATTCATTCCCCACCGGTGTCATGCCTCTATCGGGGTTCTGGGAGCGGTGAGTGTTGCTACGGCTTGTATGTTGTCTGGTGCTCCTGCCGCGTCTCTGGCTGATGTTCTGGAAGGGGCGATGAAAGAGATAAGAATTGAACATCCCATCGGAGAAACCACCATCATCTTGAAAATGAATGACAGGGGTGATGTTGAGAGTGCGGCTATATTGCGCACGGCCCGGAAATTATTTGACGGTAATATTTTTGCCCAACGTATGAACGTTGAAAGGGTTTGATATGGATGACGATTTTCGCCCTTTTCACCCTAATCCGTCAAAGCCGAATTTCACGCTGCCAGCGGGGGCCGTGGACGCACATTGCCATGTTTTTGGGCCGGCAGATGTATTTCCTTATGCCCCAAACCGTAAATATACGCCCGGTGACGCGCCCAAAGAGAAATTATTTGCTCTGCGGGATTATTTAGGGTTTGAGCGTAATGTTATCGTACAGGCATCTTGCCATGGGCGGGATAATGCTGCGATGGTGGACGCCTTGAAGAATGCCGAAGGACTTGCGCGCGGCGTTGCGGTTGTAGATTCCGATATAAGTGATGAAAAATTAAGTGAAATGCATGATGCCGGGGTTCGTGCTGTGCGGTTTAATTTTGTCAAACGCTTGGTGGATGCGACCCCCAAGTAAGTATTTTTAAGGGTTGCGGAAAGAATAGTCAAACTGGGTTGGCATATTGTTGTTTATTTTGAAGCACCAGATTTTGAGGAACTCATTCCTTTCCTCAAACAATTGCCGACCATCGTGGTTGTCGATCATATGGGTCGTCCTGATGTGAGTAAAGCAGTGAGTGATCCAGATTTTCTGAGCTTTGTCAGCTTTATGGAAGAAAATGACAATATCTGGACCAAGGTAACTTGCCCGGAAAGATTAACTGTCATTGGGCCGGATTATGGGGATGTCATTCCGTTTGCAACGCTGCTAGTGGAGAAATTCCCAAAACGTGTTTTATGGGGAACGGACTGGCCGCACCCCAACATGAAATCCCACATACCGGATGATGGTATATTAGTGGATGTTATACCAAGAATTGCGCCAACTCTGGAACAGCAGCAGGCCCTTTTGGTTGATAATCCCATGCGTTTATATTGGTCTTAAAGGAGGAAAATAATGTCGTATCTTGATGATAAAACACCTATTCCGGGAACTATTATGTTCGATGGAACCATGTCACGAAAAGGATATGGCTTGAATAAAATGTGTTATTCCCTGAATGATCAAGCGGCGCGGGATGAATTCGCCAGCGATGAAATGGCCTATTGTGAGAAATATGGGCTGACTTCGGGACAAAAGACAGCGATTAAAGACCGGGACATTATCGGCTTGCTAGAGCAGGGGGGTAGCATTTATTTTCTGGCTAAATTTGCCGGTGGACTGGGTTTGAATATGCAGGATATCGGCGCACTTCAGACAGGGTTGAGTTTGGAAGAGTTCAAAGAGAAACTTGTAAGGGCGGGAGATTAACCATGGCTAAAATTATTGGCGGCATTGGATCATCACATATTCCGGCTATCGGGATGGCTATTGCCAGAAAAATACAGAAAACACCCTATTGGAAGTCTTTTTTTGATGGTTTTCCGCCTATTCATGAATGGTTGGCATCAGAGCAACCGGATATTGCCATTGTTTTTTATAATGATCACGGGCTGGAGTTCTTCCTTGATAAAAAGCCTACGTTCGCCATTGGGGCAGCAGCGGAATATATCAGTTATGATGAAGGATGGGGCATTGATACCATACCACCGGTCATTGGCGACGAGGATCTGTCATGGCATATCTGCAATGAACTGGTGGAAGATGAATTTGATATTACCATCTGTCAGGAATTGGGTATTGACCACGGACTAACCGTGCCCATGCAATTAATGTGGCCGGGGAATACATATGGTCATATGAAGGTTATTCCGGTGGTGATTAATTGTGAACAACATCCTATGCCATCGCCAAAACGCTGTTTTGATCTGGGCCGATCCATTGGCAAAGCGGTTGAATCCTATCAAAAAGATTTGAAAGTGGTTGTTTTAGGCACGGGCGGATTGTCCCATCAACTGGACGGACAGCGTGCCGGATTGATCAACAAAGAGTTTGACTTAATGTGCATGGACAAGCTTGTGAATCAGCCGCAGGCCTTGCTTGAATACTCCATTCGGGACTTGACGGAGATAGCGGGTGCGCAAGGGGTTGAGCTTAATATGTGGCTCGCCATGCGCGGCACCCTGACCGGGCAGGTCACCGAACTGCACCGTAATTATCATATCCCAATCTCCAATACCGGGGCCGGTACAATGCTGCTTTCTAATGTTTAAGCCATTTTTATGAACTTTTTACGGAAGTCGGATGGTTTCTGAGTGCTTTTATTGTGAAAGAATTTTGAAAAGTGGGCAGGATCATTAAAGCCTAATTGATAGGCAACCTCAGCTATAGTTGCGGAGGTATAGATCAGCAATCTTTTGGCTTCTAAAATAGAGCGCTCATGGATTAATGCCGATGCAGAAATATTGAGGATAGCCCGGCTAATCCGATTTAAATGAGTGGGGGTGATGTTGAGTTCGTGAGCATATTGCACCACGGATAATCGGCTTTTAAATTTTGTATTTATCAGGCTTTGAAAGTTGCGCAATATAATTTGTTTTTGCGATGTTGCTTCGCTGGGTAGTTTTGTCACAAGGGGATGCATTCTTACAATTTTGGTGATTAATAGAGTTGCAAGGCAGCGTAAAGTTAGGCCGTATGAGATTTCCATTGTCCTGCCCCCATTGAGTGTTTATGGCCTTAAAGGTCTGCTATTAATTCCTGGCTTGAGATTATTTTTGCGAAAGCAAAGCCAAGCGCGGCCATAAAGGCTGCATGCACATGTTTTGCGGGTACAGATACATCTCCAAATTCTAAATCAGATGCTGCACAAGCATCATGCGCTACGACACAACTAAAACCAAGGTCAGCGGCAGCACGCGTTGAGGAATCTATGCAAAGATTACTCATGGCACCACAGAATAAGACTCGTTCTGCGCCGAGCTTATCTAACTCTTTTTTTAGATTAGTGTTCTTAAAACTATTAGCATCATGCTTAAGAATAGTTAGTTCACTTGCAATAACAGCCACCGATGAATGGATTTTAGATCCATCTGAGTTAGGGGTAAGAAAGGGAGCATCATCAGACGGCATCTCGTGCCTTATATGAATTACGGGAATGTTTTTTGATCGACAGACCTCCAGCAACATCGCCGCATTTGCAGAGGCCTCATTCATGCCTTCAAGGGGCCATTTACCGCCTTCAAAATAATCATTCTGAATATCGATCGCAATTAGAGCTGTTTTTACCATTTTCGTTCCTTTTTATTGAAGACTATGTTAGCGGGCATATTTGTTGCAATTTAGAACGACCTTGTCTATAGTCAGATATGACAAATTTAGCGGCAAAACTGACAAATGAATAAATCTACGGTTAAAGTGGGAATTTGTATCTATCCTGGCGCTATGTATTCGGTGGTTTACGGATTGCAGGAAATGTTTTTATTGGCTAATGACCTGTGTGAATCGACAACAACGCCAACAGAATTTGTGATTGAATTATATCATACCTCACTCCAGAAAAGCCAAATTCCACATGATGCAATCCCTATCAGGTCCAATCTTCAGCAAGCGCTACAAATACTTGTGATACCGCCTAGTGTGCAGGGTACTTACTACAAAGAGCCGTCGACGATACTAAAGAGCTGGATATTACAACATCATCAAAATGGTACGGTCATCTGCTCTATCTGTGCCGGTACGTTTATCCTTGCCTCAACCGGATTGCTTGATGAAAGGCTGGCAACTACCCACTGGAAATTGGAAAAACAATTTTCTAATGATTATCCGAAAATAGAACTTGATATCGACCCGGTGCTTATCAATGATGGCGACACGATTACCGCGGGCGGAATAATGTCATGGGTAGATTTGGGTATGGAATTAATTGCGCAATTCGCGTATCCGAGTATTACGCGCCAACTTGGCAAGCATATGATTGTTGATACGGGGTACCGGGAACAACGGTATTACAAGTGTTTTATGCCGAGGTTTAATCATGGTGATTCCAGTATTCTTAACGTACAACATTATATCCATTCTCATTTCCAGA
>JAJRQU010000209.1 GCA_024280095.1 Alphaproteobacteria bacterium
AATTCTGGATAAAGCCCTTCTGGTTCCTGAGAATGCCGTTGATGACTTTGATGAGCGACAGATGAGGGGGACGGTATGGGTGCTGCTTGACGGCGAGCTCAAACGGCAAAATGTCATTTTCGGCCATCGCACACTTGATGCAAGGTTAAGCATCATTGAAGGCCTTCCGGAAAAGGCAAGGGTATTAACGCGATTGCCGAAACTGTTGAAAGAAGGCCGACATGCCAAGGTAAAAACAGAGAAAAGCTCATGAATCTGGCTTATCGCGACGTACGTCATAATTTCGGGCGTTTTATGGTCACCTGCTTTGGGCTTTCCCTGCTGCTGGGGGTGGTTCTTGCCATGATCGGTATCTACCGCGGCCTCATTGCCGACGCACTGGAGCTGGTGGATACCATTGATGCGGATATATGGGTGGTTGAAAAAGGCACGCGCGGGCCTTTTGCGGAAAGTTCGCGTATTCCCCGTGATACCCGCAATTCCGTTGCCCGGATTTTTGGTATAAAGTCAGTTGGCGCGGTGACCTTTCAGTCCATAGAAACCGAAAGTGACGGCAAGAAGCTTCGGCTTTATGTCATTGGTTACGAGCCGGGGCAGCTGGGCGGCCCGAAATATATTACAGAGGGCAGGGGCCTGACCGGACGCAATTTCGAAGCCGTTGTTGACAGCCGGACAGGGCTGGATATTGGCGATCATATTCAGCTGGGCCGTAATGGCTTTACCATCGTGGGGACAACGGTGAATGCGGTATCCTCCGGCGGGGAACCGGCAATTTATCTTTCGCTGGATGATGCCCAGAAATTACAATTTGATCTGTCGCCATCTGCCACCAGACGGGAAAGGGCGCGGGGGGCGGTGGTTGTGAATTCCACTGACACGGTCAGTGCCGTTATTGCCAGAACATCGCCCAATGCCTCCAATGACAATATTGTCAAAACCATTGAGCGCTGGAAGCATTTTGCCGCCATGACAGAGGAGCAGCAGGGCATCATCCTCACCCAGTCCGTTGTTGAAAAGGCCCGCAAGCAGATCGGCATGTTTACGGCGATTCTGATTCTTGTGTCGGCGGTTATTATTGCCCTTATTATACATACCATGACCATGGATAAAATTCGTGAAATCGCCACACTCAAACTGATCGGCGCCCCTGACAGGGTGATCATCGGGTTGATTGTTCAGCAGGCTCTGGCCATGGGCCTGATTGGTTTTGCCATGGGCGGGTTGCTCATATTCAATATTCAGGATTTCTTCCCCAAGCGGCTTGTTTTGCAGCCGATGGATGGTCTCAGTCTGGCCGGTGTGGTTGTGGTTATCTGTCTTCTGTCCAGCATTTATGGTGTTTACACCGCTTTGAAGGTCGATCCGGCCAAGGCACTGGCGGGCTAAGTGATGACAGAAAATAAAAAACCATTGATTTCCATCAAAAATCTTTCCAAGCATTTTGGCGAGGGCGAAACCCGTGTCGATGCCCTGCGGAACATCAATCTTGATATTTTTCCCGAACAGGTTATTGGTCTGCTGGGGCCAAGTGGGTCGGGCAAAAGCACATTGCTCAATGTTATTGGCTGTATTCTGGAGCCAACCCGTGGCCAGATAGAATTGGACGGGGAACTGGTTTATAATGACCGCTGGTTGCGATCTGATCTGCGGGGACTGCGTCTGGAGAAAGTCGGTTTTATCTTTCAGGCCCATAACCTCATGCCTTTTCTGTCCAGTATGGATAATGTGGCTGTGGTACTGGATCTGGCTGGATATAGTGCTTCTGCGGCCCGCACACGGGCGGGAGAACTGCTTGAATATCTGGAGGTGGGCAATCGTGTGGAGGCTTTCCCCGGCAGCCTGTCGGGCGGCGAGGCACAAAGGGTGGCCATAGCAAGGGCGCTGGCAAACAGGCCTCGTATCGTTCTTGCGGATGAGCCGACGGCGGCCCTTGATTCAGAACGCGCGGGCATTGTCATGGACTTGCTGCGTAAAGTGGCCATTGACCAACAGGCGGCAGTTATCGTAGTAACTCATGATGAGAAGATATATGATCGCTTTGATCAGATTTTCCATTTACGGGACGGGATATTGTCTCAAACCTGAAACCCAAGGATAAAAATAATATGCCTGCACAATATCTAGAGGCCGAACAGACAAAAGCACTATATGAAAATTCTCCGGCCTTTGTCACCCATTTGGAATGTTCAATGGAGGGGGATCGTTATGAAGCGGAGCGGCCTCATGGATTATCTTTGGCGGGAAAGCCTTTGCTTGTCCGCTATGATCTGGCCAAAATTGCCAAAGCGGTGACCAAACAGGATATTGAGGCTCGGGCAGGGGGATTTTGGAAATACCGCGAATTCCTGCCGGTGCAAAATGCAGAAAATATGGTCAGTCTGGGCGAAGTCATGACCCCGCTTGTGCCCTTGAAACATTCTGTTCCAGGCGGCACGGAAGTCATCGTCAAGGATGAGGGGCGGTTGCCAACCGGATCGTTTAAGGCGCGGGGCTTGGCCCTTGCCGTGGCCATGGCAAAGGAATTTGGCCAAACACATCTGGCCATGCCCACCAACGGCAATGCGGGCGCGGCCTTGGCGGCCTATGCCAGTTATGCCGGCCTTAAAACGACTGTTTTCTGCCCGGATGATACGCCGGAAATTAATGTTCGTGAGATCGCCCTTCAAGGGGCAGAAGTTTTTAAAGTCAACGGTTTGATCAATGATTGCGGCAAGATCGTTCTGGACGGCAAGAAAGCCGTGGGCTGGAGCGATATTTCCACCTTGAAAGAGCCTTATCGTATTGAAGGCAAAAAAACCATGGGGCTGGAGCTTGCCGAACAATATGGCTGGGATGTTCCGGATGTGATTTTCTATCCCACGGGCGGGGGGACGGGCCTGATTGGTATGTGGAAAGCCTTTCAGGAATTGGAAGCCATCGGCTGGATCGGACCCAAGCGTCCCCGTATGGTCGCGGTTCAGTCCACGGGCTGCGCCCCAATTGTCAAGGCCTGGGAGGACGGCGTAGAGCATGCGCCCTTATGGGAAAATGCCTATACCGCTGCCTCTGGCATTCGGGTGCCGGCGGCGGTCGGGGATTTTCTGATATTGCGGGCCGTGCGTCAAAGCGGCGGTTTTGCCATCGCGGTGACGGATGAGCATATTTTTAAAGCCCGGGATGACGTTGCCCTAAAAGACGGTTTTTTGCTCTGCCCCGAAGGCGCGGCGACCTTTGCCGCATGGCAACAGGCCTTAAAGACGGGGCAAGTGCGTAAAGAGGAGCGGGTTTTGTTATTTAATTGCGCCACCGGCCTTAAATATCCTATGCCAGATAGCGATAATTGGATCGATTGCCATAAGCCGATAAATTATGACCAATTCACGTAAGTTCAGCCATGAGTAAACGCAAAGATTTCAGCAAATATGATTATTTGGATTCTATTGAGGGCTTTCAGCCTTTTGATAAGGATCACAAAGACCCCTTATGGCACCGCGTCCGGGCCTTAATGCCCGGCATTATGGTTTGTGCTGTTGTGGCTTTTGCCGCCAAATTTATTGCGCTATATTATACGGTGCCGGTCATGCTGCTTTGTTTGCTTCTGGGTATGGTTTTTCACTTTATGTCTCAGGAAAGTCCCACCAGAAAGGGCGTGCAATTCACCTCTCAGACCATATTGAGAATCGGCGTGGCGCTCATTGGTGCGCGCATCATGTTGGCCGATTTTACCGCCCTTGGGTGGCAGGCCCTGCTTTTGGTTGTTCTGGCCACGGGCGGTATTATCTTGCTGGGGGTCCTATGGGCGCGTGTTTTAAAAATGGATAGGGAACAAGGCCTGCTTATCGGGGGGGCAACGGCCATATGCGGGGCCTCTGCGGCATTGGCCCTTTCCACGGTTATGCCAAAATCAAAAACGCTGGAACATAATACGTTAATTGCCGTGGTCGGTGTGACGGCCATGGGTACGTTATCGATGATCATATATCCTGTTGTTGTGGGCTTCCTCGGCATCGGGGATCATGATGCGGGCCTGTTGATCGGCGGCACTATTCATGATGTCTCCCAAGTGGTTGGCGCGGGCTATAGCATATCTGAGGAGGCGGGTGATACGTCAATATTGGTCAAGCTCATGCGGGTCTTCATGCTGGTGCCGATCTTGTTGATTTTTGCCTTTAGCTTTCGTAATAATAAAGAGAAAACATCTTCGGGCCGGTTTATTTTTCCTTATTTTCTGATTGGCTTCACGGCTCTTGTTCTGTTGAATTCACTGCATTTAATTCCAGAGAAACTATCAGATATACTTCAAGATAGCAGCAAGTTGATGTTGATCATGGCCATCACGGCGGTGGGCATGAAAACATCGATGAGAGCCATGTTTTCCTTGGGATGGAAACCGATTTTTTTAATCTTGATTCAGACGTTGACGCTTTTTTTACTGTATTTTGCAGTTATCTCACTCGACATTATTTAGATAATTTTTGTGATTTTTTTCGGGCAAGTTTACGGATTAAATTTTCTGGTACGCCGGGACGGCTCCAGGGGCAGACGGCAAGGCAGATTGCGCAGCCCATATTTTCATTGAAAAAAGGC
>JAJRQU010000210.1 GCA_024280095.1 Alphaproteobacteria bacterium
CGTTAACCATGTGGCTCTGGGAACGGATATGGATGTTAATTTCACACCGGTGTTTGACAATTACCGCCAACTGCCTCTGGTAACGGCTTTGCTGTTGAAAAAGGGGCTCGCGGAGGGTGATACGGCTAAAATTCTTGGGGGTAATTTTATTCGAATGTTTCAGGACGTGACTTCTGTTTAGGCCGATTGCGGCATCAATATTCTCAATAATATTAGGTATAAATTATGAGTGAGCGATTAAAAGGCAAGGTCACCTTGATTACCGGTTCTGAAATTAGAATTGATAGAGGTATTATCGCGATGTAGCGTTGCAGGAAATTCAGGAGTGACTTATAACATCAGATGAAAAAATATGGAGTGACAGGTCTTATCGACGTTTGTTGGTGGATACGCAAATTCCGGATTGGGATCCGGAATTTCTCGCAAAATACGACTCTGAAATGGCAGCTTCGCAAGTGGAGGCCTCGGGCGCACAAGCGGTTATGGTTTATTTTCAATCCCATCTCGGCGTCTGTAATTGGCCGACTGAGACTGGGGCGCAACATAAGGCTTTTCAGGGGAATGACAAGCTGTCTGAAACGCTTGCTGCCATGAAGGCGCGTGATATTCCGGTTTGCGCCTACTATAGTGTTAATTTCAATAATTGGGCTTATCTTGAACATCCTGAATGGCGCATTGAGCCGCTGACAAAAGGAACAATGGGTGCTTTGCCCCGTGACCGATATGGTCTTTGCTGTATGAATAATCGTGATTATCGCTCGTTTGTTCATGGGCAGGTGCATGAACTTCTTGACGCCCATGACGTTGACAGTATGTTTTTTGATATGATGTGGTGGGCGGGCGTTTGTGGTTGTGCGTCTTGTAAAGATCGCTATCGCCATGAATATGATGCCGAGATGCCAAAGGTGGTCAACTGGCTTGATCCATTGTGGTGTCAATTTCAAAAGGCGCGGGAGAAATGGGTTACAGAGTTTATAGCCGAGTTACGTGACCTTGTGCGTAACAAGCGATCTCATCTTCAGGTTTATCATAATTTTGCCTTGGGCATGGCCAATTGGACGCGGGGGGTTTCGTTTTCTTCGGCTAAGGGCCATGATTTTCTGGGCGGCGATTTTTATGGTGGCCAGTCGGAGCAATTGGTAATTTCCCGTTTGATGATTAATCTGTCTGAGAATATGCCTGTCGAGTTCATGGCGACGGTGGGGGCCAGTTTGATCGAACATGTGGGTCTTAAGGGTGAAGAAGAGCTGGCGTTGCAAAATTTTGCTGCGGTGGCATCGGCCTCCGCCTTTTTAATGATTGCAACTTTTGATCCTGATGGGCGTCTGAACCCGGCGGTCACAGAACGGATACGGGCTGTTTATGACCGCGCCGCGCCCTACGATCCGTATCTTGGTGGCAAGCCCGTGGAAGATATTGCCGTCTATTGTTCAGATGACAGCAAAATGAATTTTGCGGATAACGGGTTGCCACTCAAGGAGGCCGAGGCCATCAGCGCCCCTGATTATCCACATTTTCAGGCGGTATCCGGGGCTTGCCGGACGCTTCAGACGGCACATATGCCTTTTGGTGTTATAACCAAAAAACAACTCGCCGGATTATCTGCTTATTCCGTTATTATATTGCCTAATCTTTTGAGAATGACAGCGGAAGAAGTCACGGCTTTCCGGCAATATGTCAAAAATGGGGGTAAAATTTATGCCAGCCGTTGGACATCCCTGACGGAATCTTCCGGGCAGCGTCATGATGATTTTATGCTGGCGGATGTTTTCGGTTGTCATTTCGAGGAAGAGGAAAAGGGGCGGGTTATACATATCATGCCATCCCATGAAGATATCATGGCATCTATCGCACCGCAGGAAGCGTTAAGCCACTGGAGTAACCCCGGACAAATGAGCGGAGCCCTGCGGCTTCGGAAGGGGAGCGCAGATGTTCTGGCAACGTTAAATTTGCCCTTCGGTTATCCCAGCGAAGGATCCGTCGGCGGACGGGATTTTGCCAGCATTCACAGCTCGCCACCCTGGCGGGATGTGAATGTTCCGACGGTAGTTGAAAATGCTTATGGCAAGGGCCGGGCAATATATTCCGGTGCTGATGTGGAATGCGGAACATCCCCGAAAAGCCGCGATCTTTTTCTGGCGCTGATACGGAGATTGCTAGACAAGCCCCTGCGTTTTGCATCCGCGACACACCCTGCCGTCTGGGTTACGGCGTTTGATCAGCCGGAAAATCGGCGCACGGTCATGAGTTTCCTTAATTATCAGAATCAGAGTCCGGTGATACCCCTTTGCACCGTACCTTTTGAAATAAGACCACCGGAAGGACAGGTTTTTGGAACCGCAAGATTGCTTCCGGGCGGCGAACCACTGACTGTAGAAAGAGATAAAGATGGTACAATCAAAGGTACGCTGAAAGACTTGAATTTGTTTAAGATGATTTCTGTAGACTGGAGTTGAACAGGGTTATGGATCAGATTATCCGTCTTCATACCTCAGACAATGTGGTTGTTGCGAAAGATGATATTGCGCCGGGAACCGTGATCTCACAGGAAGCTGTGACGGCTCGCGTTGCTATCGCGCAGGGTCATAAGGTTGCAACACAGGCCATTGCAAAAGGGGAGGCCATTTATAAATATGCCCAGATCATTGGTTTCGCATCCCGGATCATTGAGCCGGGAGATCATGTGCATAGCCATAATATGGCGATCAAGGTCTTTGACAGAAAGTATGATTTCTGCACGGCAATAAAAGACACGAAATTTATTGCTAAAAATAAACAGGCGACTTTTCGGGGTTTTATGCGGGATTGTGGGCGGGTTGGTACGCGGAACTATATTGGTATCCTGTCGACAGTGAATTGCTCGGCAACTGTGATAAACCAGATTGCCGCCGCCTTTGACCGCCCGGATGGTCTGGCAGAATTCAAGCATATTGACGGGGTTGTGGCCTTTCCCCATGGTACGGGCTGTGGTATTCAGGCGGGTGGTGAGGGGCATCAAAATCTTCAACGGGTTCTGGCAGGATTTGCCCGGCATCCCAACTTTGCAGGCATTTTGATTGTCGGTCTTGGATGTGAGGTCAATCAGCTGGAGCGGCTTATGTCGGACATGGATTTACGTCCCCATGACATGCTGCAGACAATGACTATTCAGGAAACGGGGGGCGCCAGAAACACGGCTGCGGAGGGTATTGAGCGGGTCAAATACATGTTGCCAGAAGCAAATAAAGCGCGGCGAGAGGTGGTTTCGGCAAGTTATTTGATGCTGGCCTTGCAATGCGGCGGGTCTGATGGTTATTCGGGCATTACCGCTAATCCGGCATTGGGGGCGGCGGCAGATATGCTGGTGCGTAATGGCGGTACGGCAATCCTGAGCGAAACACCGGAAATATACGGGGCCGAGCATTTACTGATTGCGCGGGCACAGAGCCGGACTGTTGCTGAGAAGCTAATTGAACGTATAGCATGGTGGGAAGACTATACGGCGCGAAATGGCGGTGAAATGGATAATAATCCGGCCCCTGGCAACAAGGCAGGAGGGCTGACCACAATTCTGGAAAAGGCATTGGGTTCCGCCGCCAAGGGGGGAACCACCAACCTCATGGATGTATACAGATATGCTGAACCGATCACGGAAAAGGGTTTTGTTTTTATGGATTCGCCCGGATATGACCCGGCATCGGTAACGGGGCAGGTTGCCAGCGGGGCCAATATTATCTGTTTCACCACAGGGAGAGGATCAGTTTTTGGCTTCAAGCCGGCCCCGTCCATCAAGCTTGCCACCAACTCTGCACTTTATGAGAGTATGGGGGGTGATATGGATATTAACTGTGGCCCTATTGTAGACGGCGATGTAACAATCGCACAAATGGGGCAGGAAATTTTTACACGTATTCTAGCCATTGCATCGGGGGAATATTCCAAAAGTGAAGACATGGGCATGGGCAGTAATGAATTTGTCCCCTGGCAAATAGGAGCGACAATGTGACCATGACAACTGCACGAAAAGGCATTCGACTGGGCATGATTGGCTGTGGGTTAATATCCCATGCTCATGGCCGGGCCGTTGCAACTATGTCGGATGATGTCCGTTTTGTTGCCTGTGCTAACCGAACATTGGAACGGGCCAATGATTGGGCAAAAGAATATGGCTGTGATAATGCCTATGCCGATTACAGGGATATGCTTGAGAAAGAGGAATTGGACGGGGTGATCATCGCGACCTGGCCCATTGATCACCGGGAACATATTGAGGCCTGTCTGGATGCCGGTATAAAATTTATATTATGTGAGAAAGCCCTCACAATCCTGCCCGATGATGCCTTGGCAATCTGGTGCAGGGCGGAAAAGGCGCAGGCGGTCGTCATGGAGGGCTTTATGTATCGCCACCATCCGGTTCATGACCGGCTTGCAGCTATTATCGAAAGGGGTCAAATCGGAACTGTTGACACCATCAATGCGACCTTTCACATGTATGACCCTGAAATGGCAGTGGAGGAGGATGAGGACCGTTCGTGGCGGCAAAAGAGTAACGCAGGCGGCGGGGTTATCTATGATTTTCTATGTTATCCGGTGGATGCGGCAAACCGCTTTTCGGGCAGCCTGCCCAAAAAAGTGTCTGCCATGGGGTCTATAAGTCCCCAATATGGCACTGTGAACCGATTGTTTGGCTGGGTGCATTACGATAATGATTGTGTTGCCATGCTTGAGAGCAGCCGCAAGGCTGTCTTTGGTCAACGTCTGGTGATTACAGGGGCTGAGGGAGAGCTTGGCCTTGATCAGGCATGGACTATTCCGGGGGATGCCGCCATTACCCTGACCCGCAGTCCCGCTTTCATAGAGCGTGTTGCCGAAGTTCTGCCCGTAGAGTTTTCAGGATCCCATGATGGAAGGCTGATTGATTTTCCGGTATTCCGCCGGCAAATGCGCAATTTTGTGGATGTGATCAAAGAGCTGTCTCCTGCCAAAATAAACTTGACGGAATCAGTGATCAACAGTTTCACACTGGATGCCCTGTTGCGCAGTTTTCAGGAAGGCAGGGTCATTGAGATTGATATACCCTCTGAGATAACAGATGCCATGCCACAGATATAGAAGGCCACGCAAATGGGACGAGTTCAGAATAAAACGGTCATTGTTACGGGTGCCGCGTCTGGTATAGGTTTGGAGGTTGCGCGCCGGATGGCAGATGAAGGCGCAAATGTCGTTGTTGCCGACCTTCGGGCTGATATGGCAGAGAGCGTCGCGCAAGAGATTGGCGATATGGCACATGCCATATCACTGGACGTATGTGAGGATGAAAGCTGGCGTCATCTGATGGCCCGGACGCTTGATCATTTTGGCAGAATTGATGTTCTGGTCAATAATGCAGGTATCGCTAAAACAGATAATATACAGAATATTGACATGATAAGCCTGAAAGATTGGCGTGCGGTACAGTCTGTCAATGTGGAAGGCGTCCTCCTTGGTTGTCAGCATGCCATACGCGCCATGAAGATGGTGGGGGGCAGGACAATAAGTCAAACTCTTGAACAATATCTCTTTCCTTACCTGATGCAGACTGATCTTCAGGCGATCCCCGTAAACGATCTTCCTCCCTATGGTTTTGCTAACGAGCTTAGCCGCAAGCGCATCTCACGGGGCCCTGATGAAGGTTGTGGACAGGGTTCTCACACCTGAAGATCGGAACATATGCATGGCTGGAATGATCCCGTCAAACTTTAACTTTAAACAGGAGAAATCTTATGAATACCGAAGAACAACAGAGCAATAAAGGCAACAGCCGGTTCCCGTAACACCCTATCAAAAAGCGGCTCAGGTTTGGGATGAGCGTATTGGATCGGCGCGGGTTCAGGCAAGGGGATGGCGGTTAATGGCTTTTGGATGTTTATTTCTACTGGGAATATTATCGACAGCCCTCATATGGCAAAGTCTGCAAAGCCATATCATCCCCTATATCATTGAGGTCGATAAACAGGGCGAAGTGCGCGCCATAGGCCCTGCTACCGATAGTTATCAACCCAGTGATGCTCAGTTGTCTTATCATCTGGCGGAATTTATCAAACGGGTTCGGTCCGTTTCCATTGATCCCATCGTTCTGCGCAGGCAGTGGCTTTCGGCTTATGATTATGTCACCGACCGTGGGGCGCAGGTGCTTAATGAATTTGCCCGTGAGAATGATCCTTTTGCCGATGTGGGACATCGGTCGATCGCTGTGGAAATAACCAGCATTGTCCGAGCGTCCGACGACAGCTTTCAGATCAAATGGCGGGAGCGCCATTATCGGGACGGGACGTTTCTGAAGCTGGAGCGTTACACTGCCATATTGACGATCATTTTTCAGAAACCCGCTACTGTCGACACCATCACCAAAAACCCTCTGGGATTATATGTTCACGGCCTTAACTGGTCCCGTGATCTTGACGTAAAAGGAAATGCAAAATGACTAAAATAACCATCTGTTTGTCCATCGTAATAATGGCACTTGTATCCGGCTGTGCAGCGAAGCAGAAACAGCCGTCTATTCTCTATGAAGCGGATGATTTTATGCCTGCGGTTATTGAGGCTAAACCTTCTTTGCCGACTGAAGTGATCAAAGTACCGGAACCACTTCCGCTTCCCGGGCAGCTAAAATCGGTAGAGAAACACCCGAAACGGAACCCGGAACTCATTGATCCTCTTGAGCGGGTTAATAAAGCCAATATGGCTGCAAGACTTGAGCCGGAGAAAAATGGGTATATCAACGCTATCCAGCGTTATCCCTTTGCGGAGGGGGCTCTGTATCGGTTGTATGCCGCACCGGAACAGGTCAGTGATATCACGCTGCAGAAAGGTGAGAAATTGATCTCCGTTTCGGCGGGAGATACAGTGAGCTGGGTATTGGGCGACACCAAAAGCGGGATGGGGGCGTCAGAACAAGTTCATATTCTGGTTAAACCGGCCGGCCCCAACCTTAAAACCAATCTGGTCATCACCACGGATCGTCGTACGTATCATCTGGAGATGGAGAGTTTTGAAAATACCTATATGGCCTCCCTGTTCTGGCGTTACCCCCATGATGAGTTGATTTTCCTCAACCGTCGAAACGCCGAAGCGAATGTTTCTGAAAATCAGATTATAGATACGGGCGTAAATCTTGACCGTCTGCGCTTCCGCTATGAAATCACTGGTGATATGCCGCCGTGGCGTCCCGCACGGGATTTTGATGATGGCCGCAAAGTCTACATAGAATTTCCCCGGGGTATTGCCCAGGGCGAAGCACTACCACTTTTTGTTGTCGGACCGTCGGGCGAAAGTGAGCTGGTCAATTACCGCATGAAAGGACGATATTACATTGTTGATCAGTTATTTGCAGCGGCAGAACTCCGTCTGGGGGAAGGACCGCAGCAGGTGGTTCGCATCAGCCGTAGCGGAGTGTCCGGAAAATGAGTGGTGATACAGAAGCTATTGAAGAGAAGGTCGTGCCGGAAACGCTGAACCTGCGGGCAAACCCCCGTCCTGTCACCCGTATAAACCGCCGTGTTCTCATTATCCTGTCAGCCACAGGGCTTTTGCTGATCTTCGCGGCAACATTTTATGCTTTGAAACCCTCTTCCTATTCCGTTGTTGCTGATAAGGAACTTTATAATATCAAACACAAACAAACCCCGGAGGAGCTTGTCAGTCTTCCGGATAGCTACCGGGATTATACCCCGCCTGTTCTCGGAGCGCCGCTGCCCGGCGAGTTGGGGGCAGCGGTGCTGGAGGCGGAGCAGAGAGCCGGGTTAGAACCTGTTGTTGACCCAATTTCCAGCGGATTACCGTTTCAGACAGATTATGTGACCGACATGGAACGGGCGGAACGCATTCGTATTGCTCAGCGTGCGCAGCAGGGAAGGGAGTCATCCGTGTTTTTCCAGTTATCGCAGAGGGAGGCAGATGGTAATACAGTATCCATATTACCGGAAACCATAGATGTTTCAGACATCGTCGAAGATCCTGTATCACCCCCTCAAAATAATAATGATCAAAATGGACAAAGCAGAAAGAACGATTTTCTGACGAACAGTCCAGATGCATCCATTTATAATCCCTATCAATTACAGGTTCCCGTTTCGCCGTATCAGGTCATGGCGGGAACGGTTATCGCCGCCAGCTTCATCACCGGTCTTAATTCTGATCTGCCGGGCCAGGTGGTGATCGCGCAGGTGACGCAGCCGGTTTATGACACGGTGACGGGCAATCATCTCCTTATCCCCCAAGGTGCGCGATTGATGGGAAGCTATGATTCCGTGGTGGCCTTTGGCCAGCAGCGTGCATTGGTTGTCTGGCAGCGACTGATCTTTCCGGATGGTTCCTCCATTGTGATTGATAATCTGTCCGCCACGGACCGTGCCGGATATGCCGGACTTGAAGATCAGGTGGATTTTCACACATGGCGGCTTATCAAGGGCATTGGTCTGTCCACCCTGTTCAGTATTGGCTCTGAACTGGCCTTTGATGGCGATGGTGATCTGGTCCGCGCCATACAACAAGGTTCGCAGGATTCCATTAACCGTGCAGGACAACGTATCGTGGAACGGAATATCAACATTCAGCCAACGATTACTATCCGGCCCGGATATCCTCTTCGGGTCATTGTCCATAAGGACATTATCTTAACAGCTTACGGAGATATAAAATGACGACATTAAAGATCAGGAAAATACCAGACAGAACACCAGTTAAAATCAGCTTGAACCTGCCGCCGGAGGTTTATCGTGACCTGATTAAATATGCAGAGATTTATAAGCAGGAGCATGGCAGTGTCGAAACACCTCAACTTCTGGCCTCTCAAATGATCGCCATCTTCATGCAGAATGACAACGGGTTTAAAAGAGCGAAATTATCCTCATCCGAAACGTGAAGATCTGGTTTGGGGGATCAGCAACTAATCGGTCAGAAACTCTCCTGTTTTTAATACATTTTGTTTTTACCGCCTGACGGTCAGGATGCAACGGATCTTCCGCACCAGAAACCGTGAAGACAATTGCATCCTGCCCTGAAGTCAGTCTGTGAGCTCTTTTGTATTCTTAAAAAACAGGAGAGTTTATTATGACCAATCAATATTTTGCCAACCCCTTTAACACCAGCGTGAGCGGGTTTTATTTTACGGATTATGCCGATTATCTGGAACAGGCTGATAATTTGAAAGATGATTTTGGCATGCCAGTTGAGGAGTTTGAACTGGAATATATCGACGGTGATAATGCTGAGTTGTTTAATCTTCTGGAAGTTAATCAGGCCACGTTGAAGCTTTGGTTTGACAGCATGGAAGCGTTGGCTGGCGCGGATCTGGTCCGGGCTATTTATTTGGCGGATTATTTAAATGTTTCCATGGCAGATATTCTGGACCAGTTAGATGACATAATGCTCTTTGAAGGAGATGCGAGATCCTACGCTGAGAACTATATTGAAGATACAGGGCTTCTGGATGAAATGCCTGAGAATCTTCGTTATTATTTTGATACAGAAGCTTTTGCCCGCGACATGTTGTTGTCCGGTGATATCAATGAAGTTGAAATCCAGGGCACCACATATATAGCGACGGGGGTGTAATCATGGCTTACACGACAGAAACCCTCATCTGGCAGTCTGATGAGATTGAAGTCAAATATATGATCCGGATCCTTTCAACGTGGCCTCCCATAATGGAGAGGCAATGTCCCATATAGAAATCCAGACACTCAAGCCTGTAAAGGCAGCACTTCCCATCACAGAAACAGGATATAAATCCCATTTTACCCCAAAGGGCAATATTGACGAGTATGAAACCCCGGCGGCGTTTGTCAAAGAATGGCTCGATTATGAAGCGCAGTCCGAAGACTGGAAAGTCGCACAGGAAAATGACCGGCAGTTGAGTTTATTTTGAGTGCTCTTTTGCGTGCAATAAATATTATGCTTGTAAAAAGAGGGTGATCGTAATAAAAAAGTGGAGGCACTATTTTTTTTAAACCCTGTTTTTATTAATTAAAATAATTACTTGTTACATATTTATAAAATATTTTTCTGAGAAAAACATATATATATTTCTCATTTTTATAATCGAAAAGAGGCGCTTATGTTTGCCATACAGAAAATATTAAAGAGAATTCGAGGAAAAGGTAAAGGCTGGGTTTTTACGCCTAAGGATTTTCTAGATCTTGATAATAGGAGTAATATCGATACAATCCTACAGCAAATTACGGATGACGGTATTATACTACGCCTTGATCGAGGTATTTATCATTATCCGAATAGCCACCCAAAGCTTGGTATGTTAAATCCCGACCCTATGAAAATTGCACAGGCAATTGCACGTCAAAAAGGGGATATTGCATTTCCTGATGGAGCAAGGGCTTTAAATATGCTGGGGCTTTCGACGCAGGTGCCGGCAAAAAATATCTTTTACACAAATTTCACGAAGAAGGATGTCACTGTGGGGCAGCAAAAAATATCTTTAATCCCTTCACAAATAAAATCCAAACGGGTTACGCTGCCACTTGATTATTTGATATTGCAGGCTCTACGTTATTTAGGAGATGGGAATATTACAAAGGATACCATTCAAAAATGTAGTGATCTGACATCGGATATAGAGAAAAGGCGGCTAAAGAAAACCATTCCTACATTGAAGGGCTCATGGCTTGTGGACGCGGTGAGGGAGATTGTGGGATCATGAATGAATTTCTGCAATATCCGGTTTCAGAACAAAAACTGTTTATCATTGAAGCAGCTGCAAAGCGGGGCATATCACCTGTTATCATTGAGAAGGATTTCTGGGTTTGTTTTGTTCTGGAGAAGCTGTTTCTGTCACCTTATGGCGAATATATTACTTTCAAGGGGGGAACGTCTTTATCCAAAGTATATAAAATCATTGACCGTTTTTCTGAAGATATAGATTTGACGTTGGATAAAGGCTTTATCAACTCTTTTGGTAATGCAACGTCTGTTTCACCAAGTAAAATAAGCAAACAATGTAAAAAGGTCATAAAAGAACATTTACTGCCAGATCTTCAGCAAATGCTGGAAGGTTATGGCGCATGCGACCTTGATCCGCATGAGGACCAAACAATATTGTTCGCCTATAAAAGCTGCCTCGATCAGGAAATACCAGATTATATCCCAAAGCATGTCAAAATAGAATTCGGTGCCAGAGGGGAGCGGGAGCCAAGCTCCAGGCAGCTTATAACGCCTTATATCGCTGAAATTCTACCTCAACTTTTTGAAAATAGCCTGCCTGGGATTGTAGTTACGGCATTAAGTGCAGAGCGTACTTTTTGGGAGAAGGCAACAATTCTGCATTCAATAGCATGTCAGCCTGAAGACCGAAAACTACAGCCTCGTATGTGTCGCCATTATCATGATTTATACACGATTTCACAGCATGAAGAGATTTTCAAAGTAGCTCTTGCAGATACAGAACTTTTAAAGCAGGTCGTTTCACACAAACAGAATTATTTTAAGGAAAAATGGGATTGGTATCCTACGGCAGTGAAGGGAAGTTTTAAATTGATCCCATCTGATCACCTTTTAAAAGAATTGAGAGCAGATTATCAAAAAACAGGCACCATGTTCTTTGACGAACCAATGCCATATGAAGATTTAATGGCTGGGCTTGAGCAGCTGGAAAAATTAATGAATAGGGTATGAATTAAATAAGATGGTGTTCAAGATTAATAATCGTGATATGCGGCGTCTATGGCTTGACACAAATGGCCTGACAGAGCCTCCGACAGGCGCCCTTGACCTTACCGGCATCATTAAGAAATTAGGGTTTGTTCAGCTTGATACCATTCAAAATGTATCACGTGCCCATCATCATATATTATGGAGCCGTAACCAGAATTACCGGGAGCCAATGTTGGACGAACTGCTTCGCTCCGGCCAAGATATTTTTGAACATTTTACCCATGACGCCTCGGTTTTACCTATGGATTTTTACCCTATGTGGGAAAGAAAATTCAGGAAGATTAAAGAAAAGATCGATGGATCAAAATATTATAAAGCCCTGCATAATAATGTTTGGAAGGATGAAGTAAAAGCACGTATTGCGGCGGAAGGTCCTCTTTCTACAAGGGATTTTAGCAGTAAAATAGCCGGTGAAAAGAAAATGTGGTCTCGGCCTCCCCATAAACAGGCTCTTGATTATTTATGGTATACGGGTGATCTGTCCACGTCACACCGGGAGAATTTTCACAAGTTCTATGATTTATCAGAACGTGTAATCCCACAAAAATTCAGAGAAAAAAAGTTCTCCGATGCGGCGCAGATTGATTGGTTGTGCAGGGCAGCACTGGATCGGTTGGCCGTCGGAACCTTGAAAGAGATTAAAAGTTTTTGGGAAGCTAAAGAGACAAAAGAAGTTAAGTCATGGGTGGAAGAGAACCAAAGTGAAATAACAGCTATAGAATGGGAAACAGAGGCAGGGCCTTATATCAAATCATTTGCATTTATAGATATTGAGGAACGTTTAAATAATATATCGCAGGCTTCCTCTCGTATGAGAATCTTGAACCCTTTTGACCCTGTCGTTCGGGACCGAGCGCGTTTAAACAATATTTTTGGATTTGAGTATAAGATAGAGATTTTTGTGCCAGCAGCAAAGCGTCGGTGGGGTTATTATGTGTATCCCTTGCTTGAGGGCGAACGTTTTGTCGGGCGGATAGAAGTTAAGGCAGACCGTAAGGCGGGATGCTTGAATGTCATTAACTTCTGGCCTGAAGAAGGCGTTAAATGGGGCGCTCAGCGGCAAGAGAAATTGGAGCGTGAGCTTTCCAGATTTGCAGGTCTGGTAAATCTAACTAAAGTGATTTGGCTGAAAAAGAAATAAAGAAGGCCCTGAGAAAATAAAAAGATTGGGCTTTAAAGTCGTTAGTTGATTTCGCAATGCCGTCCGCTAAGTTTGATCGAAAGTCAGAATCCAGATTGGGAAGATTTATACGGTGGTATTCTAAAGTGATCTGGATCCCTGCCTGCGCAGGAATGACGGTTGAGCAGGGCAGCAATGACAATAAAGGGCAGCAATGACGACTGAGTAGGGGCGTGCCCCCCCACTCATAATGAATTACTAATCATCACCCATTTTAAGGGCGGCGATGAAGGCGGAATGGGGGATTTCTACGTTGCCGTACAGGCGCATTTTCTTCTTGCCCTTTTTCTGCTTATCCAGCAGTTTGCGCTTGCGGCTGATGTCGCCGCCGTAACATTTGGCGGTCACGTCTTTGCGCATGGCGCTGATGGTTTCGCGGGCGATGATTTTGCCGCCGATGGCCGCCTGGATCGGAATTTTAAACAATTGGCGCGGAATCAAATCTTTCAGGCGATCACATAACGCCCGTCCGCGAAATTCGGCCTGTGCGCGGTGAACCATCATGGCCAGCGCATCAACAGGTTCCGAATTGACCATGATGGATAATTTCACCAGATCACCTTCGCGGTAGCCATCCATTTGATAATCGAAACTGGCGTAGCCGCGCGATATTGATTTCAGCTTGTCATAAAAATCATAAACCACTTCATTGAGAGGCAGCTTATAGATCAGCATGGCGCGGGTTCCGGCATAGGTCAGCTCGACCTGTTCGCCGCGTTTTTCTTCGCATAATTTCAATACGGAGCCCAGATGTTCATCAGGCACCAGAATGGTCGCTAAAATCCACGGCTCTTCAATATGACTGATCAAGGTGGGGTCTGGCATATCTGCCGGATTATGCAATTTCTTCACATCACCCTTATTCAGGTGAAGTTTATAAATCACGCTGGGGGAGGTTGAAATGATGTCCAGATCAAATTCACGGGTCAGGCGTTCCTGAATGATTTCCAGATGAAGCATGCCGAGGAAGCCGCAGCGAAAGCCATAGCCGAGCGCCGTTGAGGTTTCCGTTTCAAAAGTGAAGCTGGCATCGTTAAGCTTGAGCTTATGCATGCTATCGCGCAGATTTTCAAAATCGGCGGCATCGGCCGGAAATAATCCACAAAAGACCACACTTTGTACCGGTTTGAAGCCGGGCAAAGGCTGGGCGGTTTCATTCTTGAATTCGGTGATGGTGTCGCCGACATTGGTCTGGGAAACTTCCTTGATGGAGGCGGTGAAAAAGCCGACTTCGCCGGGGCCTAATTGATCAACCAGAAGTTCTTTTGGGGTGAAAACCCCGACCCGGTCTAGTAAATGGGTTGTGCCGGCGGCCATCATCTTGATTTTCATGCCTTTTTTAACGGTGCCATCAAGCACACGAATCAAAACCATAACCCCAAGATAGGTGTCATACCAACTATCCACGAGCAAGGCTTTCAACGGCGCATCCGGGTCACCTTTTGGCGGCGGCAGGATATCCACGAGGCTGTTGAGCAATTCATCAATACCTTCCCCGGTTTTGGCGGAAACTTTTATGGCGCGGCTGGCGTCAATGCCGATAACATCTTCAATTTGGGCGCGAATTTGTTCGGGCTCTGCGGCGGGCAGATCAATTTTATTAAGTACGGGGACAATCTCATGATTATTTTCAATGGCCAGATAAACATTTGCCAAGGTCTGGGCCTCTACGCCCTGGCTTGAGTCCACCACGAGCAACGATCCTTCGCAGGCATATAGGCAACGGCTGACCTCATAGGCAAAATCCACATGGCCCGGCGTGTCCATAAGATTCAAAATATATGTTTCGCCGTCTTTGGCGGTAAATTTCAGTCTTACGGTCTGTGCCTTGATGGTGATACCGCGTTCGCGCTCAATATCCATGCTATCCAGCACCTGATTCGTCATTTCACGATCGGTCAAGCCTTCACAATGCTGAATCATACGATCAGCAAGCGTGGACTTACCATGGTCAATATGGGCAATAATGGAGAAATTTCTAATTTTGCTAAGCTCTGTCATGCAGGGCTTTTATCATTCAATGACGGGGTAATACAAGGGGATAATTTCTTTGCCCAAATTGAGCGTAATCCAAAAACCGGAAGGAGCGCAGCGACGACCTAGCGACCGACCGGGAGCGCAGCCTTTAGCGGCGCTTGAGCGTAATTCAAACAAACGGGAGCTACGCGACCTAGCGACCAAGCGGGAGCGCAGCCTTTAGCGGCGCTTGAGCGTAATCCAAAAAACCAAGAGCCCCGCGACCTAGCGACCAAGCGGGAGCGCAGCCCCTAGCGGCGCTTGAGCGTAATTCAAGAAACCAAGAGCTACGCGACCTAGCGACCAAGCGGGAGCGCAGCCCCTAGCGGCGCTTGAGCGTAATCCAGAAACAGGAGCCCCGCGACCTAGCGACCGACCGGGAGCGCAGCCTTTAGCGGCGCCTGAGCGTAATCCAAAGAGAATAAATCCTCAGTGCTTGTCAGTGAGTATGTTTATTTCACAGAGTTTTATTGTAATTCTGAATTTTGTTTATAACCCAGAAAACGCCAGACACGGATATGGCCTTCTTTGAGTAACTTGGCCCTGAGCGCCCAGAATTCTGCTTCGGCCATTAAGGATTGTATGGCTTTGGTACCCTCGCTGCCTTTTTTGGCAAGCTCCTGCGCAATGGCGGCGGCTTTTGACCAGCTGCCTTCTATGAGCTTGACATATTCGTCCGAAATATCTTCATTAACCCTAAGAGAAAACCCGATTTTTTCTATGGCCTCCTGCATGATGGCCGTTGTTGCAAGATAGGGCTGTGTGGCTTCTTGTTTCAGCCATTTCTGGACGTCAGGATTCTCAAGGGCCTCCGCGTTTGACAGGGTATAATCCGTAATTAAAAACAGGCCGCCTTCTTTTAAGGTATCATAGGTATTTTTCAGGATTTTTTCTTTGTCAGGAAATAAATAGAGCGCTTCTTTGGAAAAGGCGCGGTCATAAGATCGGTCAAAAGGTTGTTCCAGAGCGGGATCCAGATGATTTATGATGGCCTTGGAGGCAAGTCCCGCATCCGTTGACATTTGCATACCTTTCTCGGCCAGTTCTTTCGAAAGTTCAAATCCCGTAATCCAGACACCAAATTCTTCGGCGAGTACGCGCGCAGGGCCGCCAAAACCGGCCCCGATGACAATTGCGCTCATTTTAGAATTCAGGCCCAGAAGCTTGCTCATTTTTTCGATATGTTCTTTGCCGCCGGGGCCGCAATATCCGTCTCCCCAGATTAATTGGGTCATTTCCATTCTAAGCTTGTCCCAAGGCAGTGATGAGACGCCTTCTTCTTTTTTTTCTTCTGCGGCAGGGGCGGGCTCTTCGGGAATTTTGGCTTTATCTTGAGAATCATCGGTTTCCTGCGCTTGCAGGCGCGCTTTAACATCTTCGATGTCATAGCCATTCCACCAGGCCTGACACCTTAGTTTAAAAGAAATTTTAATGTCTTTATCGTCTTTACCCATTACTGCTCTGTCTCAACTATATGCTGTTTCATGTGCCTTTATAATGGTTTGGCCTTTAAAATTTATTAATGGGACGTATGATCCCATATTTTAAGGTTACCGTAAAACACCGCCCGTCATTTTTAAAACATTTGCCATGGCCTTTGTCGAGAATATTTCGATATCCTCCTCCGTCAGGGTTTTGTCTTTTGGCTGCAATTTTACGCTTAAGGCCACTGATTTTTGATTGTCATCGATCCCGGGGCCCATATATACATCGAACAAGGTGATATCTTCGATGAGCTTTTTATCCGTGATGCGTAACGCTTTGATAAGGTCTGCTGCGGCCACATCACGATCGACGACAAAGGCGAAGTCTCTTTCCACAGCCTGAAAGTCGGAGGCATTGAGAACGCCCCGGCTGTTACCGCCGCTGGATTTTTGGCCGGATTTTTGACCAGATTTTGAAAAGGGAATATTTTCAAGCAAAATTTCAAACCCGACGATTGGCCCCTTGACGTCAAGGCCCTTGCAGATGGCGGGATGAATTTCACCAAAATAGGCCAGAATATTTTTCGGGCCCAAGCGGATCACGCCGCTGCGGCCCGGATGATACCATGACGGGGCCTCTGCAACGACTTGAGCCTTGTCGATCTTCGCGCCGATGGCTTTGAGGATGGCTTCTGCGTCGGCTTTTGCGGTGAAGGCATCAACGTCTTTGGGGGTGTTAGCCCAGGATTTAGAACTATTCTGTCCTCGGCGAATGCCCGCAAGAACCAGAGATTGCCCCTCTGGCCGGTCATTCGAAAATTGATTGCCGCATTCGAACAGGGCGATGTTTTTAAAGCCTCTGGCCATATTCCGGGCCGTTGCAGTGATCAGATTTGGGAGCAAATTAGGCCGCATGGCATCCAGATCCGCACTGATCGGATTTTCAAGGATAAGTTCCGGCTTTAAATCCGCGAATAGCCTTGCCTCCGCAGACGGCAGGAACGACCATGTGACAGCTTCGCGCATACCCTTATTCGCGGCGGCACGTTTGGCCCTGCGGACACGTTTCTGCATATCATTCAGGCCGACGGTAACAGGACGGCTTGAGGGCGGCAAAGGGACGGCGAGGATATGTTCAAAGCCGTGAATGCGCAGCACTTCTTCCACAAGGTCTGCCTCGCCATCAATATCACATCGCCATGACGGGGTAACCACATCAAGTTTCCCTTGAGTGCGGCTCACCATAAAGCCGAGATTTTCCAATATGGCAATAATTTCTTCTTCGCCAACCTCAACGCCGCCAAGATGACCGACGCGGCTTGGCCGCAAGGATACGGTTTTTGATATGGTGGGCGTTTTACCGGAGACTACAACATCACTGGCTTCCCCGCCGCAAATATCAAGAATTAATTTTGCGGCGATTTCAATGCCGGGCAACATGGTTTCGGGATCAACGCCCCGTTCAAAACGATAGCGTGCATCGCTGTCAATGCCCAGTTTCCGGCCGGCCATAGCAATGGTGATCGGGTCAAACCATGCGGCTTCCAAAAAGACATTCACCGTATCATTATGGCATCCTGTGCTGATGCCGCCGATAATGCCGCCAAGACCAATGACGCCGCTATCATCTGTGATAACGCAGGCCCCGTCCGGCAATATATAATCATTGTCATCAAGGGCGGATAAAGTCTCGCCGGCCTTGGACAGGCGAACCACAATATCGCCTTGTAACTTGTCCGCGTCGAAAACATGCAAGGGACGCGCCATATCATAGGTGAGGTAATTGGTAATATCCACCAGCGCAGAGATCGGCTTCATACCAAGGCTGCGCAATTTATTCTGCAGCCATTCGGGGCTCGGGCCGTTTTTGATGCCGCGAATATATCTTCCGGCAAA
>JAJRQU010000211.1 GCA_024280095.1 Alphaproteobacteria bacterium
GAACCATAACCCCAAGAGTGAATTTACTTTACTAAAGTTCCACCACATATATTTTCCCCATTATAATATGGAATTAAAGCCTTATAGAATTCTGTTATAAAGGATGTTTGATAAGTTCCGGCGGCAAGCCATTCACAAAAGATGTATAAAAGGCCTTCGAGCTTTGATAAACCTGATCCTCAATAGCATCCAGCGAGACCATATAGGGACGTACGGGGCCAAAATAATCGACTTCAGGGCCAATAGCCTCAAAGTTAAAATAAAACCGTTTCAGAAGCTTTAAAAGTCCCGGTTCCATAACCGCAAGCCAATGGGTTATGCCCGCTCTCTTGGATTCCTGATACAGACTTTTATATAAGCCAACGACGATAGCTGGCCGGTGACGGCGTTTATTGTTTTCCGGTATAAATTTAGGCTTCTCATCTACTCTGCCGCCTTGCAACGCCATACCATATTCACCGTCCCCTGACCTTTTGCGAATTATTTTACTCACAGCAAGGCGGGAAACTTCCCCGGCTTTTAGTAATATTTCCTCCGGCACATCTATTTCACAATGTTTTAACATGGGAAACCCCGCGCCGGAATTTTTTACCAGACGAAGCGTCCCCAGCGCATTTCCAGAGTGATCAAAAGCCCCGAAATGAAGCGCATGTTTATCGAATATGTCTGTTTCACATTTATTTGGATAATCGGCAGGATCCAAAAATCTTTTTTGCAAACAATATACATCATAACGCAGCTGATATAGTTTATTTAAATCTTTCATGTCGACGACTAATCTACTGGGGAAAGCGACATCCCTGCCCCAAAACCGTTCTTTTACCCTTTGCGGGGTTTTCTCTTGGTTCTGCACGTGCGGCGCGCTTTCCTTTAATTCATAATTTTGCGCCACTTGGGCAATCTTACTCATATTATATCACCCTAACCGAAAGAATATAAAAAAAACTGAATACCGCCCTGAAAAAAACAGATTAAGGCATTAGTAATGAATATATAAATTTACAGAAGTTATCTTAACAGTCCCTTAAAATATTGGCCTTATTGTGCGTCTGGTACAAATATTGTTGGCAACATCAATTAAAAAGAATTTCGGGTTCAGGCGGTTATCGTGAAAATAGAAAAAACAATCAAGAAATTACAACGTAAAATACAGCTGTCCATGCTGGGAAAATCCAGCCCTGAGGGGCTCAGGAATATGGGTGAAAAAAAACTGCTCCGTATTTTTCAGAAACAGCGTTTTTTGTCCCCAGCCCTTAAAAATGCGTTGGAGCCCTGCCGAATCGGTCCAAAAGACATCAAAACCATTGAACATTTCACAGCTCTTGAATTTACCATGTCCAAGGAAAATACTTTTAATAAATACCCGTTAAAGGATTTATGTCGCCCCGGAATATTAGACAACCTGCAAGGCGTTTTAACCAGTTCTGGCCATAGCGGGAATTTTGCTTTTGGCCTGACCACCTGGAAACAGGCAAAAACCACACCGGATCTATTGGACCTTGCGCTTCAAAGTGCTTTTCAAATTGACCAGAAAAAGACCCTGCTCGTAAATTGTCTGCCCATGGGGGTGCGTTTCCCCTCCAACAGCGTTACTCTAGCCGAGGTCAGCGTACGAGAAGATATGGCACTGGCCCTCATCCAAAAATTTTCATCCCATTTTGATCAAATAATCATTGTTTGTGATCCCTTGTTTTTAAAGCTGTTGATGGACGAATCTGATAATTGGCATATTGACTGGCGTAAAATCCATAAACATTTGATCATCGGGGAAGAAACATTCGGCGAAAATTATCGAAATTATATTGGGGAAAAAATTAATATAGATCCAGATGATCCCACAAGCGGCATTATTGGGTCATCAATGGGTGTTGGTGAATTGGGCCTCAATTTATGTTTTGAAACTCTGGAGACAATTACGCTACGCCGGGCGATTAACGCCTCACCTGCTCTGAAGCAGAAACTATTTGGCTGCCTTAGTGAATATGATCCACTGCCCATGCTATTTACCTATAACCCCCTTTCTACCTATTTGGAGGTTAATCATTCCGACGATAATGGTTACGGCCCGCTATTGGTCAGCCTTCTGGATAAAAACTGTCCTATTCCGCTTTTTCGCTATCAAACCGGAGATGAAGCAAAATTGCTCAATAGTGAAGAAATTATAGCCGCCTTTCAGGACGCGGGTTTGTCCGCCCCGATCCTTCCTAAGTTACCATTGATTTGCATAAGAGGACGGCAAAAGGACCGCTTAAGCTCAGGCTTGCATATGGGTGTGGTAAAAGATGCCCTTTTTCACGACCATCATTTTGCGGATCAGATTACCGGGGCATTTCGTATGGATCAGGATAAGCCTGATAAGCTGAATATCCAATTACGCCGTGGTATTAAGCCTGATGAAATTCAAACAAACAACCTTTTTTGCGGCGATAAAATCATCATTAAGGCCAAAAATATCCGCCTATGGACCTACGAAGATTTCCCTTACGGCAAAAGCATAGATTACGAACGAAAATTCACTTATATGACATAACCCCCTTATTCTGAGTGATTATAAATCCCGAATAATTTCTTTTGCCGCATTATGACCGGGCGCGCCGGTGACGCCGCCGCCCGGATGGGTACCGGAACCGCACATATACAACCCTTGTATAGGGGAGCGATAATCTCCATGACCCAA
>JAJRQU010000212.1 GCA_024280095.1 Alphaproteobacteria bacterium
TCATAGGCTGGTTTATTCGCCTTTATAAGTGGCCCCGCGTTTTTCCAGAAAAGCCGCCGTGGCTTCGGCCCGGTCATCGCTTGAAAGCAAGACTTGCATGCTTTTGCGTTCCAGTCCCAGAGCGCTCTCAAGGGACATATCGGGGCCATGCAGGATGGCATATTTAATATGCTCAAGCCCCAGCGGCGGCAAGGCGGCCAATTCGCGGGCCATTTCCATGGCGCGCGTCATAACCTTGTCATCCTCAAGAACCTCACAGACAAGCCCCATGTCTTTTGCCTCATCCGCGCTGACCATCATGCCGGTCAGGCACAGGCGCATGGCATTATATTTACCTACGGCGCGCACCAGACGCTGGGTGCCGCCTGCGCCCGGCATCACCCCGACTTTAACTTCGGGCTGGCCAAATTTTGCGCCCTTTCCCGCGATGATGATATCTGAAATCATGGCAAGCTCCATCCCGCCGCCAAGGGCAAAACCATTGACTGCTGCAATGACGGGGCGCGGGTAATCGGCAAAGGCGTTATACAGCCGCTCCACATGTATTTTATAATAATCAATGGCGCTTAAGGCGGACATTTCCTTTAAGTCAGCGCCAGCGGCAAAGGCTTTCTTATTGCCGGTGATGACCACGGCCCGGATATCTTCGCGGGCTTTAAGGTCATTGAATTTTTCGGCAATCAAGGTGCGCGCATTCAGATTAAGCGCGTTATAGGCTTTGGGCCGATTGATGCGAACCACGGCAATATGGGCTTCGGGGAACTCAAGTATGACGTCTTCTTCGGGCATGATGTTTTCCTTGGGGCCTAAAAGGCACTCAGCCCGGTTTGCATCCGGCCCAATATTAACGCATGGACATCATGGGTGCCTTCATAGGTATTGACCGCTTCCAGATTCATGGCATGGCGAATGACGTGGAATTCATCGCTGATACCATTGCCGCCGTGCATGTCACGGGCTTGGCGGGCGATGTCCAATGCCTTGCCGCAACTGTTACGTTTGAGCAATGAAATGGCATCAGGCGAAAGCTTGTTTTTTTCTTTCAGGCGCGTCGCATTAAGGCAGGCATGAAGCCCGATCGTTATTTCTGTTTGCATATCGGCCAACTTCTTCTGGATGAGCTGAGTGGCTGCTAAAGGTTTGCCAAACTGTTTCCGGTCAAGCGTATATTGACGGGCCGCATGCCAGCAAAATTCCGCCGCCCCCAAGGCGCCCCAGGCGATGCCAAGGCGGGCGTTGGACAGGCAGCCTAGCGGGCCTTTCATGCCTTCTACATTGGGCATCAGATTTTCTGCGGGGACAAAGACCTCATCCATGACGATCTCGCCAGTGATAGAGGCCCGCAGGGAGAATTTGCCTTCGATTTTCGGGGCGCTTAAGCCCGTCCAGCCTTTTTCCAGAATGAAGCCACGGACAATGCCGTCATCGCATTTGGCCCAGACCACAAAAACATCGGCGATGGGGCTATTGGTAATCCACATTTTGTTGCCGGATATTTTATAGCCGCCGTCCACAGCCCTTGCGCGGGTTAGCATGCCCGATGGATCTGAACCGGCATTAGGCTCCGTCAGCCCGAAACAGCCAATATATTCACCGGTGGCAAGCTTGGGCAGATATTTTTCTTTCTGCTCCTTGGAACCATAGGCATCAATGGGAAACATGACCAGAGAGCTTTGCACGGACATGGCGCTGCGGTAGCCGCTATCAACCCGTTCAACTTCGCGGGCAATAAGGCCGTATGAGACATAACCGATACCGGCGCAGCCATAGCCTTCAATGGTTGGGCCAAGCAAGCCAAGCTCGCCCATTTTGGTCATGATGGATCGATCAAATTTTTCATGCCGGTTGGCTTCGATTATATTCGGCATCAATTCCTTCTGGCAAAAATCATGGGCGCCGTCCCGGATCATGCGCTCTTCTTCTGTCAGAAAATCTTCCAGAAGTAGGATATCTTCCCATGGGGAGGAGGGCCATTTTGGGTTTGCCATTATCGTGTTCTCCTTAAAATTAGTACGTAAAACCAATGTCTTATTATTATGGTATCATTACGGTATCAGGGCAGTGACTTCAATTTCTATTTTTGCTTGCCGTTCGACCAGTGATGAGACACCGATGCAGGCCATGACCGGAAAATTCTTGCCGATTATTTTTTGATATATGGCTCCGAATTCCGCCAGCCGGTTCCGGTATCCTTCCATATCGGTAACATACCATGTCATGCGCGTGATATGTTCCGGCCCGCTGCCGCCGGCGTCCAATATAGACCGGATATTCAGCAAAGCCTGATGGAATTGATCCAATATATCATCGGACGTAAATTTTTCCTGTTCATCCCATCCAACGACACCGGCCAGAAAAAACATTTTTCCTTCCGCGATGACCCCGTTGGAATATCCCTTTGGACGGGGCCAGCCTTTGGGTAATATATGTTGCATTTATATCTCCTGACCAATCAAACATGTCTAAATAAGTATTTCAATACCAAAATGCAATTTTAAATAAAAAATACTTGCTAAAAATTATTTTATATCTAAAATAACTTCAACACAAGGCTTAAATGTTATCTGTCTGTTTATACGTTATAATATTATAGTAGTAAAATATTATAACGATTATGTTGCATGAATTCTGAAGGTTATCATAAGAATTATGACGTAAAGCACATGCTGATCAAGGCGGCAAAAATAACATTTAAGTATAAAACAGTTTAGAATATGGCGAATCATGATATGAGAATTGGCATATGTTACCCAGAAAAATACCAGAAAAATATAAGAGGATGAAATAATGAAAATAGTTGTTTTAGGCGGCGGTCCTTCGGGCGTATACCTCGCGATTTCCATGAAGTTGAAAAATCCTGATCATGATATTACGGTTTATGAAAGAAACAAGGATAATGATACCTTTGGCTGGGGTATCGTATTTTCCGATCAGACCATGGAGAATTTGCGGGCCAATGATCCGGTCAGTGCGGAAGTGATGATCGACGAGCTTATCCATTGGGAAGATGTTGCGGTTCATTATCAGGGCGAGGTGGTGCGCTCCGGCGGTCATGGCTTTATCGGTATTGGCCGGCTAAGATTGCTGGAGATTCTTTTCGCCCGGGCGCGGGAGCTTGGCGTAAAATTCCAATTTGAAACAGAATTTGAAGTGGCGGACATTCAAACAAAATTCGTCGATGCGGATCTCATTGTGGCCGCCGATGGTTTGAACAGCAAAGTCCGCAATCATGACCTGGAAGCCTTCGACTGTGATATTGACATGCGGCCCAATAAATTCGTCTGGCTGGGCACAAAACAGCGTTTTAATGATGCCTTTACGTTTATTTTTGAGAAAACTGAGCATGGCTGGATTTGGGTTCACGCCTATCAGTTTGATGATGAAACCTCAACCTTCATCGTGGAATGTGGCCCTGAGACCTACAAGGCTTTTGGTTTTGAGGATATGGATCATCTGGCCAGCGCGGAGACCTGCCGTAAAATTTTCGAGAAATATCTGGACGGTCATGACCTGATGACGAAATCGGCTCATGTGCGTGGTTCCGCATGGATTAATTTTCCGCGCGTTTTATGTCATCAATGGGTGAAGGATAACGTGGTCTTGATCGGCGATGCGGCCCATACCGCGCATTATTCAATCGGGTCGGGCACCAAGCTTGGCTTTGAAGATGCCATCAGTCTGGCGGATCATTTGAATTCCGGCGCGCCGGTGAAAGACGCCTTGAAAGCCTATCAGGATGAGCGGGAGCTGGAGGCTCTGAGATTGCAGAGCGCCGCGCGAAATTCCATGGGCTGGTTTGAAGAAATTGAGCGTTATCTGGATTATGAACCCACCCAGTTTGCCTATGCGCTGCTCACCAGATCGCAAAGGGTCAGCCATGAAAATCTGCGCCTGCGCGATAAAGAATGGCTCGAAGGCGTGGAGCGGAATTTTGCGGAGATTGCGACCGGAAAGCCGGTTGACAAGCCGATTCCTCCCATGTTCACGCCCTATAAATTACGGGATATGACGTTGGCAAACCGGGTGGTGATTTCGCCTATGTCCCTCTATTCAGCCGAGGATGGCTTGATCAATGACTTTCATTTTGTCCATTACGGCGCGCGGGCCATGGGCGGCGCGGGCCTTATGTATACGGAAATGACGGATGTCTCCGCAGATGGGCGGATAACGCCGGGCTGCGCGGGGATATATACGGACGCGCAGCAGGCCGCATGGAAACGTGTGGTGGATTATACGCACCAGTACAGCCAATGTAAGATCGCCATGCAATTGGGCCATGCAGGCCGCAAAGGGTCAACGAAAGTCGGTTGGGAAGGCTATGATATGCCATTAAATTCGGACAATTGGGACTTGATCGCCCCGTCGGCTATCAAGTGGGATAAGGCCAACCAGACGCCGCGTGAAATGGGGCGTGAAGATTTTGACCGTGTGTTGAAAGATTTTGTATCCGCAACCAAGCGCGCTGAGGCGGCGGGCTTTGATATGATTGAACTTCATGCGGGACATGGCTACCTCCTGTCATCCTTTATCACGCCGGTGAGCAATCATCGGACAGATGAATATGGCGGGTCTCTGGAAAACCGGCTGCGGTTCCCCTTGCAGGTCTTTAAGGCCATGCGGGCCGTCTGGCCGGAAAATAAACCCATGGCCGTTCGCATATCCTCGACAGACTGGGTGGGAGACAAGGGCGTCACGCCGCAGGAGGCCGTCTTGATTTCCAAGGGTTTTGCAGAGGCCGGCGCGGATATCATTGATGTCTCCACCGGACAGACATTGCCCATGGATCAGGCGCAGCCTGTTTTTGGCCGCATGTTCCAGACACCTATGTCGGATCGGATACGTAACGAAGCCAAAGTGGCCACCATGGCGGTGGGAAATATCTATGAAACCGATCATGTTAACAGTATACTGGCGGCGGGACGTGCCGATTTAGTGTTGCTTGCGCGCCCTCATTTGATGGATCCAAACTGGACAATCAGAAGTGCAGCGGAACTGGAATATCACGGGGATGCGGTTGTGGTGCCAAAGCAATATATGACGGCTTACACGCAGTTGGAAACCAACCTGAAACGTGCGGCTGACCTGGTGAGTAACGCCTAGGAATAAAGAATGGCGCTTAACGCGTAAAATTTATACCTAGCGTGTAGCGCGTAAAATTTATACCTAGCGCTTAACGCGTAAAAATATACCTAGCGTGTAGCGCGTAAAAATATAATGATGAGAGGATATGACATTGGATTTGCACGGTAAACATGCGGTTGTCACGGGCGGATCGCGCGGTATCGGGGCCGCCATCGCCGATAGCCTAAGTGCAGCGGGGGCAAAAGTGACCATCATGGGCCGCAATATGCCGCTGCTTGAGGATAAAGCCCATACCATGAAAAATGTTCAGGCGATCCAATGTGATGTAACGGATGAGGCCTCTGTGGCAAAAGCCTTTGCCTTGGCCGCAGAAGGTCATGGCCCCGTCGATATTCTGGTGAATAATGCGGGCGCGGCCATTTCACTGCCGTTCAGGAAAATGGACAAGGCCCATTTTCAATCTATGCTGGAGGTGAATTTAATGGGGCCATTCCTGTGCATACAGGCTGTTTTGCAGGAAATGATAGACAAAGGAGCTGGCAGGATTATAAATGTTGCCAGTACGGCGGCGTTAAAAGGTTATAGCTATGTTGCGGCTTACAGCGCCGCCAAACACGGGGTCATGGGATTGACGCGGTCTTTGGCCTTGGAGGTGGCGGGCAAGGGCGTGACGGTGAATGCGGTATGCCCCGGCTTCACAGAAACGGATATTGCGCGGGATGCCATAAAAAACATTATGGCAAAAACCGGCAGAACGAAAGAGCAGGCCATCGCGGAACTGGTGGTTCATAATCCGCAAAAACGCTTGATCCAGCCCGCAGAAGTGGCGGCAAGCGTCTTATGGTTATGCGGCGATAATGCGGCGTCCATTACGGGCCAGGCCATTGCTGTTGCTGGCGGCGAGGTGATGTGAAAAAATGAGGGAATATGCCAAATAACGATAATGAAAATGCTGAAAATGATACGGATACGAAGAAATTGGGCTTATGGCTGCGGCTGATCACCAATTCCAATATTGTTGAGAAAAAAATCAGAAATCTGTTCCGGTCTGAGTTCGGGGTGACTTTGCCGCGCTTTGATTTGATGTCGGCATTATATCGCGAGCAAGGCGGATTGACCATGGGCGAATTATCCCGAAGACTGCTCGTCTCCAACGGCAATGTGACCGGTATAGTCGAGCGTCTGCAAAAAGAAGATATGGTGAAGCGGTGGGTGCTGCCGACAGATCGCAGAATTTACAGTGTTGGCTTGACCCCAAAAGGGCGGATAGAGTTTAAGCGTATGGCCGACCGCCATAAAGAATGGATCGCAGATATTTTTAGGGATTTAAAGGATGATGATCTCGCCCAAATGATCCCCATGATGGACCGGATGAGGGAAATTCTTAAAAATCGCCCATAATTCACTTATGATTTAAAGGCCACACAGGAAAAGCACAAAAAGGGTAAAAAGATGAAATTAGCAGGGCTGAAACCACAGCATTTTTTATGGGAAATGAACGGCGATGTTGCCGTCATTAAATTAAACAGGCCGGACCGGAAAAATCCGCTGACATTTGACAGTTACGCGGAACTTCGGGATACTTTCCGTGATATGGTTTATGCCGATGACGTGAAGGCGGTGGTCTTTGCCAGTAACGGCGGTAATTTCTGTTCCGGCGGCGATGTTCATGACATCATCGGCCCCCTATTGGATATGGATATGAAGGGGCTTTTGGATTTTACTCGTATGACCGGTGATCTGGTCAAGGCGATGATCAATTGCAAGGTTCCGATCATTGCCGCAACAGATGGTATTTGCGTCGGGGCCGGCGCGATGATTTCACTGGCCTCGGACATCCGTTTTGCCACGCCCGAATGTCAGACAGCCTTTCTTTTCACCCGGGTTGGTCTTGCCGGCTGCGATATGGGGGCCTGCGCCATGTTGCCGCGCGCCATTGGACAGTCCCGCGCCGCAGATCTGCTCTATACGGGCCGCGCCATGAAGGCGGATGAGGGCGAACGCTGGGGTTATTTTAATAAAATAGTCGCCGCAGATGATTTATTCGATACGGCCCTGGCCTATGCCAAGCGCCTTGCCGATGGCCCTAATTTTGGTCATATGATGACCAAGACCATGCTGGTTCAGGAATGGAGTATGCCGCTTGATATGGCCATCGAGGCCGAAGCGCAGACGCAGGCGATCTGCATGCAGACAGAAGATTTCCGGCGGGCCTATGAGGCCTTTGTGGCTAAGGAAAAACCTAAGTTTAAAGGGGATTGAAATGGATCAGACTTATCTTGACTGGCCTTTTCTGAATGCGGATCATAAAAAGCTCGCTTTGGATCTTGACCCTTGGTGCGCGGAACATCTGGCCGATATTTCCCATGATCGACCAATGGCGGATGATATGTGCCGCATGCTGGTTAAAAGACTGGGACAGGCCGGATGGTTGCGTTATGCGGTGCCAAAAGCTTATGGCGGCATATTTGAGAAACTGGACGTGCGGTCCTTATGCCTGATACGGGAAACATTGGCCCGCTATGATGGCTTGGCCGATTTTGCCTTCGCCATGCAGGGGCTTGGCAGCGGCACCCTGTCTTTGTTTGGCTCACAAGATCAAAAAAACGCCTATTTGCCTGACGTGGGCAAGGGGATGAAAATTGCCGCTTTTGCCTTGTCTGAACCGCATGCGGGATCAGATGTGGCCGCCATGACGACCAGCTATCGGGAAGAGGGGGATGAGCTGATTCTGAATGGCTGCAAGACATGGATTTCTAACGGCGGCATTGCGGATTATTATACGGTTTTTGCCAGAAAAGAGGAAAGTAAGACAGACAGCAGCGGCACCAAAGGCATTTCGGCGATCATCGTGGATGCCAAAACCATAGGGCTTGCCATTGCGGAAAAGATCGAGGTCACGGCCCCCCACCCCCTCGCCAAAATTACGTTTACAGAATGCCGGGTGCCAAGGTCGGCTTTGATCGGGGAAGAGGGGCGCGGCTTTAAATATGCCATGGCGACGCTGGATATATTCCGCACCACCGTTGGCGCGGCATCCATGGGCTTTGCCAAGCGGGCCATGGACGAAGCCATGAGGCGGGCCACAAGCCGCAAAATGTTCGGCGGGCTGATGACCGATTTGCAGATCATCCAGAGTAAACTTGGCGATATGGCGCTGAATATTGATGCCAGCGCCTTGCTGATCTATCGGGCCGCCTGGGCCAAGGATTGCGTAGCGGATCGCGTCACCCGCGAGGCCGCCATGGCGAAACTTTACGCCA
>JAJRQU010000213.1 GCA_024280095.1 Alphaproteobacteria bacterium
ACCCCGATGTAACCCAAAGCAAATTCAAGCACCGGAACAATGACAATGCCGCCGCCAATACCCATCAACCCTGCCATCAACCCGCCAACCAGTCCGGTCGCCAGCATGAGCAAAATCAGCGGCAAATATAATTCTATGAATTCCATAACGGGACGTTAAGGAAAAATAATGGAAAGATCAACTTTTTAGGTAAATTGACCCGCCGCATGACCAGATGCCCAAGCCCACTGAAAATTATACCCGCCCAATTGCCCGGTCACATCAAGCACTTCCCCAATGAAATACAGGCCATTGACTTTTTCACTTTCAAAAGTCTTGGACGATATTTCGCGGGTATCAACGCCGCCGCGCGTGACTTCTGCGGTTCGAAAACCTTCTGTCCCATTGGGGCGGGGCCGCCAGTCATGGATGAAACGCGCTATTTTACCAAGCTTCTCATTGGAAAGATCCGCCATCCAGCCCTCCACGCCGGCCTCATCACAAATAAATTGGGCCAGCCTTCGGGCAAATCTCTGGGTCAGGATATTATGCAGTTCCTGCTTTGGTTGCGCCGTCCTTTGTTCTTTGAGAAATTCAAGAATATCCAGGGACGGCGACATGTTAATCCTGATCTCATCGCCTAATGTCCAATAGGATGAAATTTGCAGAATGGCGGGGCCGCTCAGGCCGCGGTGGGTGAATAAAATGGCCTCAGAAAAGGATTTTTTGCCATGACTGACCACCGCGTCCACGGAAACCCCCGCCAATGATTTCAGCTTTTCCAGCTGGTCATTCAAAAATGTGAACGGCACTAAAGCGGGTTCGGGTTTAATGACATTATGGCCAAATTGCCGGGCAACCTGATAGCCAAAACTGCTGGCGCCCATTTTGGGAATGGATTTTCCGCCGCTGGCGATGACCAAAGCCGTACAGGTCACCGTCTCGCCGGACGTATAGAGATGAAAAATATCATCTTGTCTTTCCAGACTTTCAATGGCCACGCCGGTGCGAATGATAACGCCTGCGGCATCACATTCCCGAACCAGCATATCAATGATCTGCGTGGATTTTCCATCGCAAAACAACTGGCCCAATTTCTTTTCGTGATAGGCAATGTCATATGTTTCCACGAGGGAAATGAAATTTTTCGGCGGATAACGCCTAAGGGCCGAAACGCAAAAATGCGGATTTTTCGACAGGAAATGAGCCGGACTTGTCTCCAGATTGGTGAAATTACACCGCCCCCCGCCGGAAATCCGGATTTTCCCCGCAATATTTTCTGTGCTTTCGATCACCAGCGTCCGGCGGCCCCGCTTGCCCGCCTCAATAGCGCACATCAGCCCCGCGGCCCCCGCCCCGACAATCACCACATCATAATCTGTCACGTCTAAAATCCTGAAAATTTATCAAAAGCTGTCCATACAGCAAGATCAGTCCGGATGCAACTTGGGTCCCTAAAAGCTTACCCCTTAATCTGAGCCATGGCGCGAAGATCATCTTTGAGGATTTTGCGCATTTCGTTGCGGGGCATGTCATCAATGAAGTGGATATCCCGAGGATGTTTATACCGCCCAAGACGGTCGCCGAGCCAATCCAGAATTTCGGCCTTTGTTATCTTTGACCCCGCATCCCGAACAATGAAAGCCACAACGACTTCGCCCCATCGATCATCAGGGCGGCCCACGACAGCGGCCTCCAGAATATCCGGATGCGCCGCAAGGACGGTCTCTAGCTCCGCTGGATAAATATTCTCGCCGCCGGAAATGATCATATCTTTCTTACGATCGACAAAATGATAGCAGCCTTGATCATCACAGATGCCGATATCTCCCGTATAAAACCAGCCTTCTTGCAAGGCGTTTTTCGTGGCGTCCTCATCCTGCCAGTAACAGGTCATGACATTTTTGCCTTTGATCAATATCTCCCCCGCCTGATTTATATCGCAGTCCTGCCCCCCCTCATCCACGATGCGAACATCGCAGTTTTGTGCCGCAAAGCCAATGGAGCCCGCCGTGGCAAAGGCCGTCTCTGCGGTTTGATGAATGGCGATGGGGCTGGTTTCACTGGAACCATAGACCTGCAACAAGGGAATTTTCCGGTCATGCCAAAAGGCGGTCATCGCATCCGGCACCACGCAAGACCCCGTCGTCACCGACCGCAGACTGGATAAATCTATTTGCGGCCAATCCTTGTGATTTTGCAGCGGCAGCATATGCGCGGGCAGGATAATGGTCAGGCTGGGATGGTCTTCCTGTATGGCGGCAATGGTCTGCGCCGCATCAAAGCTCCGGTGCAGTAAAACAGTCGCCCCAACAGAGAATGCCGCCGTTGTTTGTATGTTCAAGCCCCCCACATGAAACATCGGCAGGATGGTCAATATCACATCATCATGACTCATATCATGCATGTGAAGGCTATTTTGCGCATTAACTTCCAACGCCTGTCTGGTCAGTACCGCGCCTTTGGGCTGGCCTGTCGTCCCGGAGGTAAAAATGATCACCGCCGGGTCATCAGGGTTACCATTACGCCGCGCGTCATATCCCTGCGCTTGCTGAAACATATGGCGCAGGCCATGCCAGCCGGGCCGGGCCGCACCGCCCAGAGTGATAAACCGGCAATTGGGTATTTTCTTTTCGATCAGTTTTTCACATTGATCTTCATAGGGGCCTTCCACAAAAAAGGCCGTGGCCCCGCTGCTGGTCAGCATATGAAAATGTTCCGCAGGGGTCAGCCGCCAGTTAAGCGGGACAAAAATCGCCCCGATACGCAAACAGGCAAATAACAGATAG
>JAJRQU010000214.1 GCA_024280095.1 Alphaproteobacteria bacterium
ATTGGCGATCGCGGCCTTTGTGCTCGTGACGCCCATTGGCAAGGGCATCCTGCAGGGCATGTCCAACGGCGTGAACAGGGTCATTAATTATTCCAATGTGGGCATAGAATTTCTGTTCGGCGGTTTGGCGGACATGAATAACATGGGCTTTATCTTTGTGGTCAAGGTTCTGCCGATCATCATTTTTGCCTCGGCTTTGATGGCGGTGCTTTATCATCTTCGTATCATGCAATGGGTGGTCAAGATTTTTGGCGGTCTGCTTCATTGGATCATTGGCACAAAGCGTGTTGAGTCTCTTTGTGGGGCGGCGAATATTTTCCTGGGTCAGACAGAGGCCCCTCTGGTCATCCGGCCCTATTTGGGCAAAGTGAGCGAGGCGCAATTCTTCACCATTATGGTCTCTGGTCTGGCGTCTATTTCGGGAACGATTTTGGCCGGCTATGCCGCCTTGGGCGTCAGTATGGATTATCTGATTGCCGCGAGCTTCATGGCCGCGCCGGGCGGTCTTTTGATGGCAAAAATCATCATGCCTGATACAGAGCCGGAAGAAACGGACGAACATCTATTGGAGGTCGATAGTTATGACGAGGGCGCAGAAAAGCCCGCTAATGTGATTGAAGCCGCCGCGAATGGCGCAGCCGATGGCCTGAAACTGGCGGCGAATATCGGGGCCATGCTATTGGCTTTTGTGGCCTTGATTGCCATGTTAAACGGGATGCTCGGCGGTATTGGCAGCTGGTTCGGGTATGGCGACCTGACGTTTAACTATATTTTAGGGGTCATATTCTCGCCGTTGATGTTCGTCATGGGTATTCCTTGGGCAGAGGCCCATATTGCCGGAAACCTGATTGGCACTAAATTAATTCTCAATGAATTTGTGGCTTTTGTGGAATTGGCAAAATTACCTGACGGGTCATTAAGCCCGAATTCAGTGATGATTGTGACATTTGCTCTCTGTGGATTTGCGAATCTAAGTTCCATTGCCATATTGATGGGCGGGTTCGGCGTATTGGTGCCCAAAAGGCGGCATTTGATCGCCAAATGGGGATTGAAAGCCGTGGCTGCAGGCTCCCTGTCAAATTTTATGAGTGCGGCACTTGCAGGCTTGCTGATTACCAGTTTGTAAATTATTTTTTTGCCAATCAGTAAAATATAATGCTTTCAAAGGCTTGCATGATATTTGTTATTTTAACAGTTTAAAGTGCCTCTGATTCGTTTTTATCCCGGTGGGTTATGATGACTTTCTGAAAAACTGACTGAGCTGTCATAAGATTGTTACATCTGCGGAATATAAGGCCTTTAAGGCTAAAAATACGGCCTTGGCGCTTACTGATTTTGATGTATTTTTTATCTGCGTAACCGATAAATATACTATATGCTGTTTTTAGGGATATAAATTTGACTTTTTGGTAAAAATATTTAAAGTTTGTACCCAATAAATACAATTTCGGAGATATACTCCGTTAAAAACAAGAGAATGACCCATACTGCTGTATATGATTTTGTGTGGGACTGAAATTCAATCAATCCGAAAGGGAGAGAAAATGACCAGCCTAAAATCCAATATAAAAGGCCTGATGATGAGCTCTGCGCTCAGATCCAGTCTTTTCAACACATCCGCCGCCGTGGCAATTGCCTTGGCCTCTGCCACGACTTTTGCCATTCAGGCCGAAGCACAGGTAACCACATCTGCGGTTAAAGGTACGGTTACGGCAGGCGGCGCGCCGGTTGCCAATGCAACCGTTGTGGTTGTCCATACCCCTTCGGGCAGTAAAAAAACTCTGACCACAAATAATGATGGTGCCTATAATGTATCTGGCCTTCGTGTTGGTGGGCCCTATATGATTACAGTAACATCTGACAAGGGCAATAGCACAGTCGAAGATGTGTATCTCACGCTGGGCGGCGTTTTGACAATCCCGGTGAATGTATCTGCGGATACGGGGGCTTTGGAGGAAATCGTTGTTACAGGAACGGCCTTAAGCGGCGGCATCCAGATGGGCGCGGGATCATCCATTGACCAGAGAGCCATGGACGGCATTCCGGCGACGGGCCGTGATTTTGCCGATTATGTCAAAATCAATCCCATGATTAATCTTGACCCAACAGATAATCTTGTTGGCATTAGTGTTGCGGGTACCAATAACAGATTTAACAGCATTACAATTGATGGCGTGGCACAAAATGATGACTTTGGCCTGAATGCCAACGGCCAGCCGGGGCAACGTAATACCATTTCAATGGATGTCATTGAGCAGATTGCTATTAATATTGCTCCATTCGATGTTCAGTATAACGGTTTTCAGGGCGCGAATTTTAACGTTGTGACTAAATCAGGAACCAATGAATTACATGGTTCCGTATATGGCTTTTTGCGCAACGACAGCCTGTCTGGAAATAGCAGCACCGACCGTGACGGCGTTGAAAATGATAATCTTATTTCCGAATTCAGCGAAAAAACTTGGGGCGCAACCCTTGGTGGGCCAATTATAAAGGATAAATTATTCTTTATGCTGGGTTACGAGGAATTTTCATCCTCGACACCGATCGATACGGGCCCGGAAGGCAGCAGCTTTGGTAATATTGTTGAAGGGGTGACCCAGGCCGACCTTGATCGGGCCGCAGATATTGCTCGGGATGTATATGGGTTTGATGCGGGACGTTTTGGTGATTTTAACAGCCTGAAAGAAGATGACCGCAAGATATTTGCTAAACTGGACTGGAATATCAACGAAGACCACAGGGCATCCCTGACCTATCAGAATACCAAGGGCAACAAAATCTTTATCCGTAACACCAATGCCCGTTTCGGTGATATTTCACTGCCATCCGCTTGGTATGATAAGGTTGAAGAGCTTGAAACTTATTCCTTGCAGGTTTTCTCTGACTGGAGCGAGAATTTCTCGACAGAGTTAAAAGTCAGCAAGAAAGACCAGATTACCCAGCAGAATCCTCTGTTCGGCGGTGATTTTGCCCAAGTGGAAATCGATGTGGGCAGTGCCAGTATTTTCCTTGGCCCTGACCAGTTCCGTCATGCCAACTTCCTGAAGAATAATGCCTGGGGTGCAAAATTCAAAGCAACCTATATTGCCGGTGATCATGAAATTTCAGCGGGTATTGAATATGATGTCTTTGATGTCTTTAACCTGTTTATTCCGGGAAGCGAAGGTGTCTATGAATTTGATGGACTTGATAATTTTGAAGCAAGAGTTGCCCGTGATTTCTCTTACACCAATGCCTTCAGCAATGTGGAAGAAGATGGCGGCGCGGCATTCTCGACACAACAACTCACCCTGTATCTTCAGGACGTCTGGACAGTCAATGAGAAGTTAAGTTTGCAGCTTGGCGCCCGCTTTGAGCGTTTCTCGACCGGTGACAAGCCAGCTTTTAACCAGAATTTCTTTGACAAATATGGTTTTGGCAATGACGCGACGCTGGACGGGAAAACCATCTTCCTGCCCCGTTTTGGCTTTAATTATGCCCATGATGAAAGAACCACGATCCGCGGCGGCGTTGGCCTGTTCAGCGGGGGTAGCCCCAATGTGTGGATTTCCAACAATTATACCAATGATGGCGTAACCATTGTTAATGCTGATTTGAGTGGCCTTGACCCCGCAGTATATCTTGAGAATGTGAATGGATTTGATATTCCGCAAGCGGTTCAGGATACATTGGCACAGGGCAATGGTTCGGTTAATTATCTGAACCCTGACTTTAAACTTCCTGCCAGCTGGAAGATCAATCTGGCCGTTGAGCATGAGTTTAATCTTGGTGAAACCCTTGGTGATGGCTATCTGGTCACCGCAGAAGCCTTGATTACCACGGTTCAAAATGCCACAAACTGGGAAGAACTGCGGGCCGGAACGCAAATTGGAACGGCTCCTGACGGGCGTCCTATATATAACCGTGAAGGCCGCCGATCCTTTGACCTGGGTTTGATTAACACGACTCAGGGCGGGGCAGAAGTCTTCAGCCTGTCATTGCAGAAAGAATATGACAATGGTGTCAGCTTCACTGCGGCCTATACCAATACAAGTGCGCGTGAAGTTAATCCGGGAACCAGTTCAACGGCAACCTCCAACTTTGGTAAGGTCGCCGTATCTGACCGCAATAACTTTGAACTTGCTACGTCCGTGTTCGAAAACAAGCATCGTTTCATCCTGAACCTGAATTATGTGACAGAGTTTATTGATGATCTGGAAACACGTTTTGGTTTCTTCTTTGAAACCCGTTCCGGACGTCCTTACAGTTACACATATGATCAAGCCAGCAGCAGCCGCGACATTCCTTTTGGCGGCGGTGCCGAGTTTGAACGCCGTGACCGTCAGCTGATTTATGTGCCGACTGCGGGTGATTCTACTTATAATTATGGATCCGGCAATGTTACAAGGCGTGATATAAATGGTGATCCAGTATTAGATGGTTTTGGCGACCCAATTGTCGACGTTGTAACCAGCGCTGTTACAGAAGCTGAGTTCATGGCGTTTATTGAGGAAGCAGGTCTTGGCGAATATGCCGGCAGCATCCTGCCGCGTAACACGCAGCGTAACCCATGGTATTCCAAACTGGATTTCCGCTTCACGCAGGAAATTCCGGGTCTTATGGATGGTCACAAAGGTCTGTTTACCTTTGATATTACCAACCTGACCAATCTGTTGAATAACAAGTGGGGCCGTTTTGAACAGACCGGGTTCCCTAATCTGGAAAGACTGGGCCGGGTGAGTATTACCGATGACAACCGTTATGTCCTTACGCGGTTCAATGGTATTGGCAATCCGCGCATGAATACATTGGCCTCCGTATGGAGAATGCGTCTTGGGGTGAAATACTCTTTCTAGGACGGCATAAAGCACTTTGAAAAAGGATGACTTCGGTCATCCTTTTTTTTCGGCTTTTTCTTTGGCTTTTTTTTGGTTATATTGTTCCTGAAAGTTGCAATGATGGCCACAATAATATTCAGGAAATACTATGACAGATGTAATCACTTATGACGTTCCCGCAGAATTTGCCAAGAATAGCCATATGGATAACGATAAATATCTCGCCCTTTATCAACAGTCCATAGATGATCCTGAAACATTCTGGGGCGAGATGGGCAAACGTATTGACTGGATCAAGCCCTATACAACGGTCAAGGACACATCATTCGCCAAGGATGATTTGCATATCAATTGGTATAAGGACGGCACTCTGAATGTCAGTGTCAATTGCATTGACCGCCATTTGCCTGCGCGGGCCGATCAGACGGCCATAATTTTCGAGCGGGATGATCCGTCAATTTCACGCGAGATTACCTATCAAACCCTCTATGAAGAAGTCTGCCGTTTTGCCAATGTTCTGAAATCTCAGGGCGTGAAAAAAGGCGACCGGGTGACGCTTTATATGCCCATGATACCAGAGGCAACCTACGCCATGCTCGCCTGCGCCCGTATCGGGGCGGTTCATTCGGTGGTTTTCGGCGGCTTTTCCCCCGATGCTTTGGCGGGACGGCTTAAAGATTGTGACAGTCATGTGGTGATTACCGCCGATCAGGGCCTGCGCGGCGGGCGCACAGTGCCCCTCAAAGCCAATGTGGACGAAGCCTTGACGCGCGGCGGCGTGATGGTCAAAAGCGTCATCGTGGTACGTAACGGCGGCGATGAGGTTGCCATGAAAGCGGGCCGCGATATCTGGTATCAGGACGAAGCCAAGAATCAGGCGGCAGAATGCCCGCCAGAAGAAATGAACGCGGAAGACCCTCTGTTCATTCTCTATACGTCCGGCTCCACGGGCCAGCCCAAGGGCGTTCTGCATACCACGGGCGGTTATCTGGTTTATGCGTCCCTGACCCATGAATTGGTTTTTGATTATAAGGACGGTGATATTTACTGGTGTACAGCGGATGTGGGCTGGGTCACGGGGCATAGCTATATCGTTTACGGCCCGCTGGCCAACGGTGCGACAACGCTTGTTTTCGAAGGCATTCCCACTTATCCCGATGCCTCACGGTTCTGGCAGGTTTGCGAAAAGCATAAGGTCAATATCTTTTATACCGCCCCCACCGCGCTTCGTGCCTTGATGGGGCAGGGCGATGATTATGTGACGGCTTGTGATCTGTCGTCCCTGCGTGTGCTGGGCACCGTGGGGGAGCCGATAAATCCCGAAGCCTGGAACTGGTATTACAAAGTGGTCGGTCAGGAAAGATGCCCGATTGTTGATACCTGGTGGCAGACGGAAACCGGCGGCATTATGATCACGCCGCTGCCCGGCGCGACGGCCTTGAAGCCGGGGTCGGCCACGCGGCCCTTCTTTGGCGTGTCGCTCGAACTGGTTGACGGCGACGGTAATATTCTGGAGGGCGTGGCAGAGGGTAATCTGGTTATCACCGACAGCTGGCCCGGACAGATGCGCAGCGTCTACGGCGACCATGATCGTTTTGTCATGACCTATTTTTCCACTTACGAAGGCAAATATTTCACCGGTGACGGCTGCCGCCGCGATGCGGACGGCTATTACTGGATCACGGGACGGGTGGATGACGTGATTAATGTTTCCGGCCACCGCATGGGCACGGCAGAGGTCGAAAGCGCCCTTGTGGCGCATGCCGATGTGGCTGAAGCCGCTGTTGTGGGCTATCCTCATGATATCAAGGGGCAGGGGATTTATGCTTATGTCACCCTGATGGCGGGGGTCGATCCTGACAAAGAATCTCATCAAATGCTGAAAAACTGGGTCCGCAAGGAAATCGGCCCGATCGCGACGCCGGATCATATTCAATTTGCGCCGGCCTTGCCCAAAACAAGATCCGGCAAGATCATGCGCCGCATATTACGCAAAGTCGCCGCCAACGAACATGACGGGCTTGGCGATATATCAACCCTTGCCGACCCGTCCGTGGTCGAAGATATTATCGCCAACCGCCAAAATAAATAGCATTATATAATGATTAAGGGTGCGACCGCGCCCCGCCGCTTGTGCGGCGAAGTCTGCGTGGCGTTTGAACGTCCAAATAGATGAAATCTATTTGGATTAGACATCAATGCGCTTTATGATGGTGATATGAGGCGCCGGCCCCTTTGGGGATGCGGATGCTTTCGACGATGTCCTGCACGGATTCCGGCGGGGCTTTGGTCACGCGGCAGACGATCACGGCGACCATAAAGTTCAAGATCATGCCCAGACTTCCGATGCCTTCCGGTGATATGCCAAACAGCCAGTTCGCAGCATGGTTATCCGCAGGATTGAGGAATTTGAAATAGACGATATAGCTCGCGGTGAAGAGAATCCCAGTGACCATACCGGCGACCGCGCCTTCCTTATTCATCCGTTTGGAGAATATGCCCATGATGATGGCCGGAAAGAAGGACGAGGCGGCAAGGCCGAAGGCAAAAGCTATTACCTGCGCCACAAAGCCCGGCGGATTAATCCCGAAATATCCGGCGACGGCGATGGCAAGGGCCGCCGCCATACGGGCAAACATCAATTCCTGTTTGTCTGTGATGCTCGGCAGCAGAACCTTTTTAAACAGATCATGGGATATGGAAGATGATATGACCAGCAGCAGCCCCGCCGCCGTGGATAAGGCTGCGGCAAGCGCACCTGCGGCCACAAGGGCAATCACCCAATTGGGCAGCCCAGCGATCTCCGGATTGGCCAGCACAATGATATCGCGGTCAATATAAAGCTCATTGGCGTTATCCGTCGGCTTGTTATGAAGCAGCCTTTCGCCGTGTTCGCCCCGATTTTCGGAAAAATCCGGCTTGCCGTCAAAGGCCTCGCCCGCCACATATTGGATTTTCCCGTCGTTATTTTTATCCATCCAGCCGATGAGGCTGCTGGCTTCCCAGTTTTTAAACCATTCGGGCGTGGTGCTATATTCCGCGTTGCTGACCGTATTGATCAGATTGACCCGGGCAAAAGAAGCCACGGTCGGCGCTGTTGTGAATAAAATCGCAATGAATATCAGGGCATATCCCGCTGAAATCCGGGCGTCTTTTACCTTTGGTACGGTAAAAAACCGGATGATCACATGGGGCAGACCCGCTGTCCCCACCATCAGGGCCGCTGTGATAAAGAAGACATCAATGGTTGATTTCGTGCCGTTCGTATAGGCGTTAAAGCCCAGTTCAACCGACAGGCCATCCAGTTTTTCAAGCAGATATAACCCGCTGCCGTCATTCAATTTGCTGCCAAAACCCAACTGCGGAATTGGATTATCGGTCATCATGAGGGAAATGAAGATCGCCGGCACCATATAGGCAAAGATCAGGACGCAATATTGCGCCACCTGAGTATAGGTGATGCCCTTCATGCCCCCCAGAACCGCATAGAAAAACACCACTGTCATACCAATCAGCACGCCGGTTTCAATGTCAACTTGCAGAAAGCGTGAAAAGACAATACCCACGCCGCGCATTTGTCCCGCAATATAAATGAAGGAGATGAATATGGCGCAGACCACTGCCACCAACCGTGCCGTATCAGAATAATAGCGGTCGCCGACAAAATCGGGCACAGTGAATTTACCAAATTTCCTGAGGTACGGTGCAAGACACAGCGCCAATAAGACATAGCCCCCTGTCCAGCCCATCAAATACATGCCGCCGTCCCGTCCTATGAAGGAAATCAGCCCGGCCACGGAGATAAAGGAGGCCGCCGACATCCAGTCCGCCGCCGTGGCCATGCCATTGGCCAGCGGATGAACCCCGCCACCCGCCACATAAAATTCATCGGTCGACCCCGCCCGTGACCAGATGGCAATGCCGATATAAAGGGTAAAGGTCAGCCCGACGATCAGATAGGTTAAACTCTGTACATCCATGATTATTTCCCCCCCTTATTATCTGGATCTGAAATGCTATCGATGAAGCTTTCATCATGGCGGTAATAATCGTCGTCTTCCACATAATGATCATCATCTTCATCGACGCCGTATTTGCGGTCGAGCTTATTCATCTTGTAGGTATAGATAAAAATCAGAATGACAAAGACAAAGATTGCCCCCTGCTGGGCCATCCAGAAACCGAACTTAAAGCCGAAAAATGTAATTTTATCCAGTTCATCGATAAATAAGATGCCCATACCAAATGATACGGTAAACCAAACGCCAAGAAGGATTAACATCAAGGTGATATTTTCCCGCCAATAGGCCTTTGCGTTTTCTTTTTCAGATTTATTCATTAATCGCCGCCCTCCCTTATTTTTAAAAAAGACTAGCAGAGGTTCAGGAGAGTTGACAACAATATTATAAGAAATTACGGTGACAGAGCATGAACAAAGAACAAATATATATAAATGTGGCGGCACAGATCAAGGCCGTGATAGAGGGCGAGACCAATGTCATTGCCCGTATGGCGACAGTATCTTGTTTGCTGTCTGAGGCCTTTGCGGATTTTTTCTGGACGGGTTTTTATATTGTGGACGAGGAAAAGCCGGATGAGCTGGTCATCGGGCCTTATCAGGGATCACTGGGGTGCCTGCGTATTGCCTTTGGCCGGGGCGTTTGCGGGACGGCGGCGGCAACGGGGCAGACGCAACTTGTTGATAATGTCCATGACTTCCCCGGCCATATCGCCTGCGATAGCCGCAGCCAGTCCGAGATCGTCGTGCCGGTTTTTAATCAGGCTGGAAATCTGATGGCGCTATTGGATATTGACAGTGAGAACCCCGCTAATTTCGATGAGATTGACAGGCGGCATCTGGAACAGATCACAGACGCCGCCTTCAGGTTTAAATCCGGGTGCCTTTAAGTCTCAAAGCATTGCTGATAACAGACAGAGATGAGAGGCCCATGGCCGCTGCGGCAATGATCGGGGACAGCAAAATACCAAAGAAGGGAAATAATATGCCCGCCGCCACCGGAATTCCCAAACTGTTATAAACAAACGCCAGGAATAAATTTTGTTTGATGTTCCGCATGGTGGCTTCTGATAATCGCCGGGCCCGCACGATGCCATTCAACTCGCCTCTGACCAAAGTAATGCCGGCACTTTCCATGGCGACATCGGCCCCGGTTCCCATGGCAATACCGACTTCAGCCTGTGCCAGCGCCGGGGCATCATTGACGCCGTCCCCGGCCATGGCGACAATAGAGCCTGATGCTTGAAATTCTTTGACAATATCGACCTTGCCCTCTGGCAGCACATCGGCCCTGATGTCATCAATACCCAGCTTTTCGGCGACGGCTTTGGCGGTAATTTTATTGTCACCGGTTACCATCACAATATGGAATCCCTCATTACGCAATATCTCTAACGCAGCAGGGGTGGTTTCTTTTATTGGATCAGCAACGGCAAACAGCCCCGCCAGTTGATTGCCGATGGCAACCATTATTACGGTTTTCCCCTGACTTCTCATGCCTCCGGTCAGGCGGGCCGTATCCTGAATTGGAATATCCAGAAGTTCCATCATTTTGCTATTGCCGAGCGCAATGACCCGTCCGTCAACCAGCCCCTTCACACCCTTGCCCGTTACGGCTTCAAAGTCTTCAGTGTGGGAAGAGGAAATCTTCCTATCTTTCGCGCCCGCGACAATGGCCGACGCCAACGGGTGTTCACTTCGGCTTTCAAGACTGGCCGCAGCGGTGAGTATTTCCTGTTCGGAAAAACCATTCATGGGCACCACATCAGTCAATAGGGGCTTGCCAACAGTCAAAGTTCCCGTTTTATCAACGATCAGCACATCTACTTTGGCAAATATTTCCAATGTTTCTGCATTCTTGATCAGAACGCCCGATTGCGCCCCCCGCCCTGTCGCCACCATGATCGACATGGGCGTCGCAAGACCAACGGCGCAGGGACAGGCAATAATCAGGACTGAAACAGCGGCTATAACCCCCATGGCAAAAGCAGGTTCCGGCCCAAATAGATACCAGACCCCGAAAGCGACAAGGGCGATGAGGATAACAGCCGGAACAAACCAGCCCGCAATCAGGTCAGCATATTTCTGTATGGGCGCTCGGCTGCGCTGGGCTTCTGCCACCATAGCGACAATCTGTGACAGCATGGTTTCAGAGCCCACATGCTCCGCGCGAACATCAAGGCTGCCCCGGCCATTCAAAGTGGCCCCGGTTACTTTATCGCCGACCTCTTTTTCGACCGGCACAGGCTCTCCGGTCAGCATGGATTCATCCACTGCCGAATGACCCTCAACCACAATGCCATCAACCGGAATTTTTTCGCCGGGCCGAACGCGCACAATGTCGCGGGCCATGATCTCATCAAGGGGAACCTCATCTTCTGTTCCATCACGGTTAAGCCGTAAAGCGGTTTTTGGCGCAAGGTCAAGCAGGGCGCGTATGGCGCTGCCGGTTTTTTCCCGCGCGCGCAGTTCCAGAACCTGGCCCAGCAGAACCAGAACAATGATAACCGCCGCAGCCTCAAAATATACTGGCACGAAACCACTTTGCGTCTTTACAGCATCCGGAAATAAACCTGAGGCAAATAATGCGATTAAGCTATAGAGATAAGCAATCCCGGTGCCGATAGCGATCAGGGTCCACATATTGGGATTCATGGTTCGGATTGATTGCCAGCCCCGTTTGAATATGGGGGCGGCGGCCCAGGTCATAACCAGCGTCGTCAGGAAAAACTGCACATAAAGGGACTGTTCTTCCCCGATAAATTCATGAAATCCCGAGAATGTATGGCCGCCCATTTCAAGAATAAAAACCGGAATTGCGGCGATTAACCCAATCCAGAAACGTCTCGTAAAATCCACCAGTTCGGGGTTGGGCCCTTCGTCCTGCGGCGGGATGCCCATGGGCTCCAGCGCCATACCGCATTTGGGGCAATCGCCAAAATGATCCTGTATGATTTCCGGATGCATGGGGCAGGTATACAGGGTGCCTTCCGGCATCTTCTCGGGCGCGGGCCGTTCCCCTAGATAAGACTCTGGATCATTCCTGAATTTATCCACACACCGCGAGGAACAGAAATGGTAATCATGATCCGCATATTGCACAAAAAGCTCGGTATTTTCAGCCGTCACTGTCATCCCGCATACAGGATCTTTAAGATGGCTATGGTTGGGGTCATCACTGTGGGTATGTTGCATGATATGACGTTCCTTTTATGTGAATAGCGAAAATAATACTAAATAACCATAAAGGGTCAACGTGATTTAGCTGTTACAGAAGTTTTGGAAAAACTTGCAGTTTTTAAAGTTTATCTCCGTTTTTAGAGTTTATCTATGGACATGCGCGACTTTACATTCTTTAAACTTTTGAAATGGCTTGGGCTCAGTCCGGTTACAGACTTGAATTGATTGCTAAGGTGGGCAAGGCTGCTATAGCCCATTTGAAAGGAAATCTCCGTCAGGCTGAGTTCATCATAAACAAGGAGTTCTTTCACTTTTTCAATTTTCTGATTTATGTAATATCTTTCAAGGGTAATGCCCTCAATAGAAGAAAAGAGCGTGCTTAAGTAATTATATTCGTAAGCGATATTTTTTGTCATATAGTCTGATAATTTTGCATGTGGCAGCCCGTTCTGTTTCTGGACCAATTTAATAACCTGCTTTTTAATCCGTTCAATTAACCGGCTTTTTTTGTCATTGATCAATTCAAACCCTAACGGTTCCAATCGTTCCCAAATCTCTTTGATCTGCGCATCACTTGGGACATAATCCCCGAAATCAGCTTCCCCCAGTGATATTTTTTCAGGCCGCAGATTTAAATCATTCAGCACAGAAGTGACAACCATAATACATCGGTTGCAAACCATATTTTTAATATAAAGTTTCATGGGCAAAGCATGCGGATACCAGACACATTTGTCAAGAGAACCGCCTCATACAGTAAAACATTGCAATATAGGCGGGTTTTGGCGTATAGAAGGCCAAAATTTATCAGTCAATTTTAACGTGAAGAGCAACAAATGGCGTCTTATCAATATAGTTATGTGATGAAGGGTCTCAGCAAGACCTATCCCGGGGCGAAACCAACATTGAAGGACGTGACCCTTTCCTTCATGCCCGATGCAAAAATTGCCGTGATTGGGGTTAACGGCGCGGGTAAATCCACATTGATGCGCATCATCGCCGGTCAGGACAGTGATTTTCAGGGCGAGGCATGGGCCGCAGAAGGCATAAATGTGGGTTACCTCGAGCAGGAACCACATCTGAATTCGAAAAAAAACGTTTTTGAAAATGTCATGGAAGGCCTTGGTGATTTAAAGGCCATTGTTGATGAGTTCAACGCCATCAGCCTGAAATTCGGTGAGCCGATGAGTGACGATGAAATGAATGATCTGATCGCCAAACAGGGCGAATTGCAGGATCAGATCGATGCGGCGGACGCCTGGGATCTGGACAGCCGCGTTGAACTTGCCATGGAAGCCCTGCGCTGCCCGCCAAAGGACAGTGACGTGACGATCCTGTCGGGGGGTGAACGCCGCCGTGTTGCTTTGTGCCGTTTGTTGCTGGCGAAGCCTGAAATTCTTCTTCTGGATGAGCCGACCAACCATTTGGATGCCGAATCCGTGGCGTGGCTTGAAAATCATCTGAAAGAATATATCGGTACTGTCATTCTGGTGACCCATGATCGTTACTTCCTTGATAATGTGGTGAACTGGGTTCTGGAAATTGACCGCGCGCGGGCTATTCCGTATCAGGGAAACTATTCCAGCTGGTTGGAGCAGAAAGAAAAACGTATTGCGCTGGAAGAAAAAGTCGAAGCGTCCCGCAAGAAAACCATGAAACGGGAGTTGGCATGGATACGTCAATCGCCAAAAGCCCGCCAAGCCAAAAGCAAGGCGCGTATCAATGCTTATGATGATCTGCTCGCCGCGGCCCAGGAAGGCCGCAATGGGGATGCGCAGATACAGATCCCTGTGGGGCCGCGCCTTGGTAATATGGTGATTGAAGCGGAAAATCTTTGTAAGGGTTATGGCGATAAGCTTTTGATCGATAATTTGAATTTCCGTCTGCCGCCCGGCGGTATTGTCGGTATCATTGGGGCCAACGGGGCAGGTAAGACCACCCTGTTTAAAATGATTACAAAAATGGAACAGCCTGATTCCGGGTCGCTTAAAGTGGGTGAGACGGTCGTGTTGGGTTATGTGGATCAAAGCCGTGATGATCTGGATGATAGTAAAACTGTCTGGCAGGAAATTTCCGATGGCCTTGATGTCTTCAACTTTAATGGCCGTGATGTGCATACCCGCGCTTATGTCGGTAATTTTAACTTTAAAGGCACGGATCAGCAGAAAAAACTGGGTCAACTGTCCGGCGGGGAACGGAACCGCGTTCATTTGGCGAAAATGCTGCGTACGCCGGCCAATGTCCTGCTGCTTGATGAGCCGACCAACGACCTTGATGTGGAAACCCTGAGCGCGCTCGAAGCTGCATTGGAAGACTTTGCCGGTTGCGCGGTTATCATCTCCCATGATCGCTGGTTTTTGAACCGGATTGCGACTCATATTCTGGCCTTTGAAGGCAATTCAGAAGTGGTTTGGTTCGAAGGAAACTATGAAGATTACGACAAAGACCGTCACAGAAGACTTGGCGCTGCCGCCGATCGTCCTCATAAACTTCAATATAAAAAATTGACCCGCTAATCTTAATGATATGTCAGAGGCAAGGCTTCTGACATATTACATTATTATATTGTAAAATATGCATTCCCCTTATATGGTTAACATCTAAAGTTCTTTTTAGTTGCGTCCCTTGTTTGTTATTCAGTTGCTTAGGATTATCACGGCTTGACCGTTATGGCGGGCTGTAACACTCACCCCTAAGAGGAGGGAATTATAATGCTTATTGGGAAAATATTTAAATTATCTGTCATCTCTGTGATGATGACAATCTTTGGTCTGTCACATTTTGCTTATTCAGACGAATTGCCAAAGGCCAGTAAAAGAGAAAATGTTGATTATTATGAAA
>JAJRQU010000215.1 GCA_024280095.1 Alphaproteobacteria bacterium
CTTTGATGAATTTAAAAAACGTTACGGCACGACAATCGTTTGCGGTTTTGCGCATATTTACGGCATGCCTGTCGGGATCGTGGCCAATAATGGCGTGATTTTTTCTGAATCGGCATTGAAAGGCGCACATTTTGTGGAGCTTTGTAATCATCGGGGGATCCCCTTGATTTTCCTGCAGAATGTCACGGGATTTATGGTTGGTCAGAAATATGAATCCGGCGGCATTGCCCGGGACGGCGCAAAATTAGTGACGGCGGTTTCCTGCGCGCAGGTGCCAAAATTCACGGTTATCATTGGCGGCTCTTTTGGAGCGGGAAATTATGGTATGTGCGGGCGGGCGTTTAATCCGCGTTTCTTGTGGATGTGGCCCAATGCGCGGGTATCGGTCATGGGCGGGGCGCAGGCGGCCAATGTTTTATCCACGGTCAAGCGGGACGGCATCGAACGGCAGGGCGGAACCTGGAGCGCGCAAGAAGAGGACGCGTTTAAAAAGCCTATCGAAGAACAATATGAACATCAAGGCCATCCTTATTATGCCTCGGCAAGGCTCTGGGATGACGGGGTGATTGACCCTGTGGATACCCGCCGCGTTTTAGGTCTTGGCTTATCGGCAAGTCTGAATGCCCCATTTGGGTCAACCACTTATGGTGTCTTCAGAATGTAGGCCTGCATTGTAGAATATGTAGGGCAAAAAGGAAATGAGATGACAAATACAACAGTGCTTCTTGATCAGGATGATGATGGTATTGCCTGGGTCACTTTAAATCGGCCAGAGGTGCATAATGCCTTTGATGAAATGATGATTGCCCGGCTTCGCGAGATTTTTTATGAGCTGGAACAGGACAACCATTGCCGGGCGGTGGTTTTGCGCGGGGCGGGTAAAAGCTTTTCAGCGGGCGCTGACCTTGATTGGATGAAACGGGCAGCGGATTTTTCCCACAATCAAAATCTGGCCGATGCGGAATATCTGGCGGCCATGCTCAATAGCCTGTATAGCCTGAATAAATTGACCATCGCCTGCGTTCAGGGGGCGGCTATGGGCGGCGGTATCGGGCTTGTGTCCTGCTGTGATCTGGTTATTGCGGATATTGACACGACTTTTGCCCTGTCAGAGGTGAAGATTGGCCTGATCCCTGCGACGATCTCGCCTTATGTCCTGTTGGCCATGGGCGCGCGAAATGCACGGCGATATTTCCAAACGGGCGAAAAATTCAAGGGCCAGAGGGCTTATGAATTGGGCCTTGTTCATGAATTGACCACATCCGAGGAAGAAATGGCGGCGCAATTAAATGTCATGCTGGGTCATGTGCATACGAACGGGCCTCTTGCCATGCGCGAGGCCAAGCGGCTGATTATGGATTACGCGGGCGCGCCGTTAAGTTCGAAAATTATGGCGGATTCAGCCGAACGCATTGCCGCCATACGTTCCCGCCCCGAAGCGAAAGAAGGCCTGAAGGCCTTTTTAGAGAAAAGAAAAGCTGGCTGGATATCCCGCAACAATGAAACTGGTGAGGATAAGGCCTGATGTTTAGTAAAATACTCATAGCCAATAGGGGCGAGATTGCCTGCCGGGTGATTGAAACCGCGCAAAAAAACGGCATTCATACCATCGCAGTCTATTCTGATGCGGACAGCAATGCCCGTCATGTGCGCCTTGCGGATGAGGCCCATCATATTGGCGGCGCTCCGGCAACGGATAGTTATCTTCGCGGGGATGTCATTCTGGACGTGGCCAAGCATGCGGGGGCAGAGGCCATTCATCCGGGCTATGGTTTTTTATCCGAAAATGCGGAATTTTCCGAGGCCTGCGCAAAAGCGGGCATCACATTTATCGGGCCAAGCGCGGATAGTATCCGCTCCATGGGCTTAAAAGATAAAGCCAAAGACATTATGAGCCGCGCGGGAGTCCCCGTGGTGCCGGGCTATCAAGGCGAAGACCAAAGCTCGCCCAAATTGCAAAAGCAGGCCGATCAAATCGGCTACCCTGTGTTGATCAAGGCGGTTGCGGGCGGCGGCGGAAAGGGCATGCGGCTGGTGGAAAAAACGGACGACTTTATTGCCGCGCTGGAAAGCTGTCAGCGCGAAGCGGCGGCATCCTTTGGCAATGCCCATGTTTTGATCGAAAAATATTTAACCAAGCCGCGCCATATTGAATTGCAGGTTTTTGGCGATAATTACGGTGATGCGGTTTACCTGCATGAGAGGGATTGTTCCCTTCAGCGCCGTCATCAAAAGGTGGTCGAGGAAGCCCCGGCCCCCGGCATGTCGGATAAAATGCGCCGCGCCATGGGTGATGCGGCGGTCAAGGCGGCCAAAGCCATCGGCTATTCCGGCGCCGGAACCATAGAATTCATTGTCGATGTGCAGAATGGGCTTGAGGATGCGCCCTTTTATTTCATGGAAATGAACACCCGATTGCAAGTGGAGCATCCGGTGACAGAATTGATCACCGGGCAGGATCTTGTGGATTGGCAATTGCGTATTGCAGCGGGCGAGCCGATCCCGCTTAAACAAGAAGATATCCCGCTCATTGGCCATGCTTTTGAGGTGCGGCTTTATGCGGAAGACCCGGAAAATAATTTCATGCCGCAAACCGGTAAAATCACGCATTTCTCCTGCCCGCCGCAGGATGCGCATTTTCGCATGGATACGGGCGTTGAAGAGGGGGACGAGGTCAGCATCTATTATGACCCGATGATTGCGAAACTTATTGTTTGGGACCTTGATCGTCAGGGCGCACTTCGGCAAATGAGTCGTGCCTTGGCCCATACGGCGGTATCCGGCTTGAAATGTAATCTTGAATTTCTGGGTAATATTATCCGCCATCCGGCTTTTGCGGCGGCAGATCTGGACACGGGTTTCATCGAACGTTTCAGGCAAGATTTGCTGCCCGAAGATAAAAAAGCCGATCATAATATTCTGGCCCTTGCCGCCATGGCGGAACTTGCCCCCCACAGTACAGGTAGTGACCCATGGGATTTCACCGATGGCTGGCGCATGAATCTTGATCTGGAAACGACATTGACATTTATTGACCATGATGAAAAACGAGATGTGAAGGTCGCGTATAGTCCGGAAGCATTTTGTTTGACGATCGAGGGCATCAGCCTTGAAGTGAAAATATTACAGCAGGGGGGTGTCAAGCTGGACATTGCGGTGGATGGTCAAAAGATTTCGGCCAAAGTCATTCAGGATGGTCAGGATTTAACCCTGTTTTATAATGGCACGGTATCTTACCTCCATCATTTTCTAGCGGGGGCAGAGGGCGAGGATGACAGCGGCGGCAGCGGCGTTATTGTCACTCCAATGCCGGGGAAGGTGACGCAAATCATGATCAATGACGGCGATCATGCGGCGCGCGGGCAACCGCTTATGATCCTCGAGGCCATGAAAATGGAACATACCATCAAGGCGCAGGTGGCGGGCAAAATAGAAGGGTTTAGCCTGAATGTCGGCGATCAGGTCTCGGACGGTGAAATATTGATCCGCATTATTGAGGATCAGGAATGACGGCCCCCTCGCAGATCCGCCTCTATGAGGTGGGGCCGCGTGATGGCCTGCAAAATGAAGAAAAGCTGGTGCCGACAGAGGTTAAAATCAGGCTGATTGAGCGGTTGGTCGCTGCGGGCCTTCGTAAAATTGAAGCCACCAGTTTCGTCTCCCCCAAATGGGTGCCGCAAATGGCGGATAATGCGCAGGTTATGGCGGGAATCTCTAATCTTTCCGGTGTTGATTTTTCCGTTTTGACGCCAAATTTGACAGGCTATGAGGCGGCGGTATCTGCGGGCGCAAAGGAGGTGGCCATCTTTGGCGCGGCCTCTGAAAGTTTCAGCCAGAAGAATATCAACTGTTCCATTTCAGAAAGCCTTGAGCGTTTTGAAGCTGTCATGGATCGGGCAAAGGCCGAAAATATTGCCGTGCGCGGTTATGTTTCCTGCGTGGTTGCCTGCCCGTATGAGGGGGCGATTGACCCACAGATTGTCGCGGATGTTGCGGCCAAAATGATCCATATGGGCTGTTATGAGATTTCGCTCGGGGATACCATTGGGGCGGGCACGCCAAAAGACATCCGGCAGTTGTTAACGGCGGCGGGGGCTCGCGTGCCCCTATCAAAACTGGCCCTGCATTGTCATGATACCTATGGTCAGGCTCTGGCCAATATTCTGGCCGGTATTGAGATGGGTATATCGGTAATCGATAGTGCGGTCGGGGGGCTTGGTGGCTGCCCCTATGCTTCTGGTGCCTCGGGAAATGTGGCAACCGAAGACGTGCTTTATATGCTGAATGGCATGGGGATAAAGACCGGTGTTGACCTTGATAAAATCATTGAGGCCGCATGGTATATATCAGATTTTCTGGGCCGTGTGCCCGCCTCAAAAGTCGCCGTGGCTCTACAAAAAAATAGATAAAGGACTTACAATGGTTTCCTATCCAACATTGAATTTTAATCTGGGCGAAGATATTGACATGCTGCGGGATACGGTCGCAAGCTTTGCGGCCAGGGAATTGGC
>JAJRQU010000216.1 GCA_024280095.1 Alphaproteobacteria bacterium
CGGGCTTGGCGCGGGAACATCATCGGTTCTGGCCCGCGCCGTTGGCAGCGGTGATCAACAGGCCATGGTCAAGCTGGCCACCAACAGCTTTATCCTTGCGGTACTTATATCCCTGGCCTTCACCCTGATCGGTTTATTAACAATCGACCCCCTATTCACCATGATGGGGGCCGATGAAAATACCCTGCCTCTCATCCGTGATTATATGCTTATCTGGTATTGGTCGCCCCTGTTCATCATTATTCCCATGGTGGCCATGGGGGTCATACGGGCCATGGGGGATACATCCCTGCAAGGCAAAATAATGATTCTGGCGGCGCTGGCCAACGTGATTCTTGACCCTATCATGATTTTTGGCCTTTTTGGTTTTCCCCGTTTGGAGCTGGCCGGGGCCGCCTATGCCACCTTAATCACCAGAGCAGGAAGCTTTATTGCCGTCATGTATTATCTGACCTATCGCTTTCATGTGATTAATTTCAGTGCTGAGGTTTTAAACAGCTTCAAGACGTCCATATCCAAGATCATGCATGTGGGCATTCCCGCCATGGGCACCAATATGATTATCCCCATAGCCGGCGGCGGCGTCATCGCCGTCATCGCCACATTCGGAAATGATGCGGTCGCCGGTACCAATGTGGCCATGCGGATTGAGGCGGTCTTTATTATCGTCTTCTATGCCCTGTCCGCTGTCATTGGGCCTTTTGTCGGACAAAACCTTGGAGCGGGGAAACATGACAGAGTTGAAAAGGCCTTGCAGCAATGCGCATTATTTGCCCTTATTTGGGGGATATTTCTGGCGGCGGCCATTGCCGTCATTGCCCCGGTCATAACCCGGCAGTTCAGCGACATCATTGCCATACAGAATTACGCCAATGATTACCTGTATATCATGCCAATTTCATATGGGGCCTATGGTTTCGTGATGATTGCCAATGCCACTTTTAACGGCATCGGGCATCCTGTTCCCGGCGTGATCGTCTCCAGCTTACGGGTGGCCTTATTCCAATTTCCTTTGGTGTTGATTGCAGCCTTTATCTTTGGTGACATGCGATATGTTTATGCGGCCTCCAGTTTTTCCAATCTGTTGGCCGGTATCATTGCCTATATCTGGGTCATGCGATCCGTGCGGGATATGGCCCTAAGGGCCCCGTCTTAAATTTATCAACCCACCCTAAATATTATCAAGATGATTTTGCCAATAAGACCTGCCCATATCTTCGGCTGCACCCACTGTTGTCGCCCGGCCTGTCAGATACAAGGCCTGCGCCGCCGTGCCAATGATCATTCCTGCGGCATATTCATCGCGCATTTTTCCTTGCCAGACAGCGGCGAGATATTCTGCCGTTACGGGATAATCCTGTTTCCCTTTAAGCCGGGCATTTGACGGCCAATTGGTGACTGCTTCCCGTTCTTCTTTAATTTGATACAGCTTGATGGATTTCTGAATATTGCGCTCAGCCTCACCGCCGCCGCCCTTGATGACACCAAGGCCGGGCTGTTGCAAAATCTTCCCCGCCGCAATATTCAAAGCAATATAGGCGGGGTGAAATATCCCCAAAAATATCAGTTTGGCCCCCAAAGGATTGATCAATTTCACCGCCGTATTAACAATAGACCGCACCCCTAAAACCGACCTGATTTGCAGTGTTTCCTGAAGTTTTGGACAAAAATTTCGCAGGGGAAGATAGCTGAAATTATCCGCCTCAAGTTTTTTCCGAGCCTCTGCCAGCGAAGAGACAGGCACCTCCCCCACGGCCCAGAGACAGTCTTCCGTGAGCAAGCCATTCTCCAGATGACTGTTGAAACCATGCATGAAGATCTTAACACCATTTTCTGCTAATAGTTTTGCGGACAGCAAAAACCATGGCAATCGTCGGCTTTTCCCAGATGAATAACTGGGCCAGTCTATGAATTCATTATGGCTTTTAATAGAATCCAAACTGATATAATCTCGAATAGCCGAGACAATGCCGGCCAGTTCTTCCGGGCTTTCGCTGCGATATCTGAGCAATAATAACAAAGCCCCGACCTGTATATCTGCCATCTCGCCTGACAACAGGCCGCTAAAGGCGAAATGTGCTTCTTCTTGCGTTAAGTGACGGGATTTCGTCGGCCCCCGGCCCAATATTCTTATATATTCTGCGTAAGGATCTGTCATTTATACCCTTAAAATTATGCGGTAAAATAAGTTTACCATGGCGCAGCCACGAGAAGGAATAGAAATTCTAGGTTAAATCATTTGAACTATGCGAGCGCAGTGTGATTTTTACCTCAAATCCCTGCCCTTCTTCACTGTAAAAAGACATGCCACCGCCCATGGACTTTATTTGTTGCGACGCCAAAAATAATGACAGGCCCAATCCCCCACTCACGGCTGTCAAACCGGTTCCCATTTTCTCAAACGGATGCCCAATGAGGGCAAGGCTGCCTATGGGAACGCCCGGGCCATTATCGCGGACAAACAGGAAGATTTTCCCCTCATCTTCCTCCGCTCTGATTTTAACCTCACATCCCCTGGAACAATGGGTGACAATATTGTCAATGACAGACTTCATAACGAATGACAATATAGGCTGATCAATTTCAACAGATAATGCGGGATCAATATCATTGATAATCAAAATATGATCGCCTTCTGCCAATTGTTCGGCCCAAATATCTCTCATCTGCCCCATATAGTCCGAAATTTTGACCATGCAGAAGCTTAACGTTTCTTTTTTTGCCCCCTTGCTCGCCACATCAATAAGCCTGTTGACATCCTCCAATAATTGACGTCCCGCTGTATTAATATCCAGAGCATAACCTTCATTTTCAGGTTTGGTCAATTTTATTTTTAAAAGATCGCTAAAGCCAATAACAGCGTTCAAAGGCGTTCTTAATTCATGGGATATATTTCTTATAAAAGCCTCTTTTGCCTCTTCGGCTATACTGGATGCCGCCACACGGTCTTCCAGAGCATTTATCAATTGTTCCTGTAATGACATGTCACGGATTACCGCGACCCCAAGATTATTTCCTTCGGCCTTATATTGTCCCAATGTTATCGAAACCTTCACCCTTTCCCCTGCCTTCGTCATCATGTGAACCGTCCGGGCATCCGACATTGCCCGGGCTTCTGTTTCGTTAAGGTCATTGACAAAATGCTTAACCATGCCCTCATGGTTTTCTCTTTCGTTGCGTTCCAGCAAGTCAGAAATATTCATTTTCAAAAGTTGCCTTTCATGCCAACCAAACATCTTTTCCGCAGCTTCATTTACAATCTGTATTGTCCCCTCGGCATTAACAACCAATAGGGAGTCAGGTAACGATCTGATAACAGTTTCCATAAAGTTTTTTTGCTCTTTGTTCGCTTCATGACTTTTGTGAAGGTTTTTCTCCATGGGCCGAAAAATTAAAAAAGCCGTGATCGGAATTGCCCCGGCAAGAAGTAAAAGCATTAATATCTTAGACAGCCTTAGCAGATCGGATGTATCGCGGGCCTTTACAGCATACGCGCCAACGATCAGATTTAGATTGACCAGTAAGGGGGCTGCAAGCTGATTAATGTTTTTATAAGCTGTTTCTCGAACATCGCCATCCGGAGACGCCAGATTATCAACAGATCTCAGGAAAACATCCATTTGGTCTTCTAATATCTTGGCATTGATCCCGGCCCTTGTGACGATATCATCATCAAGCGGCACAAGTTCCATGTCATCAAGCTTCCCCGATTTTAACCCGGTGAATGAACGTTGAAAAAGATTTTTCGTATGGCGTAAATCATCCCGCAATGAGGAGGATTTGGATGCGCCGCATGTCTCAAAATCACATAGTTTCAACTGATTGGAAATACTGATTATTTCTTGCGAGAGCTTGCGTTGTCGCCCGGCCACATCAATAGTCTGCACAAATCTGGTGTGCGATTCTCCATTAATATTCACAAAGACGAATATCGCCGTCATAAGAATGCTCAAAATGATGAAACTTAAAAAATACTTAACGCGATTATCTAACATCTGAAACATCTACTTTAAAAAACAACCATTAGGCCAAAAAGAATAATCCATACGGGTTATGGATGCTAAGCCAACGGCCATGCTTAATCAATATCATAAATTATTTTTAACAATACACCTTCCTTGCCTGCATATAGGGGACAGATATTGTAAGAAAGCATCATTCATGCTATAATAGATCATTAAAAAGTGATGCGTTTTTCAGCAGATAAAATTTTAATTAATCAATTTATAACTATTGTATTTTAGTATTTAAGCTAACATATAAAAGATGTCCTTTAATATTGCGATAAACGCAAATAATGGGGAGGGAAGTCGCGTAATCCGCTGATTTTCCTATGATAAATCTTGATGTGACAAATCTTGATACAGCGAGTTTATGGCGCTTCCCTTCTGACCTTTGCCATAACAGAATACGGGCCGCTGCAAGACCATCTAAATAAGTCCTGATCTGACCTGACATATATATTCAAAACCTTATTAACCGAGGAGTTGTCCTATGTCCGCCGCAGAAAATATTTTTGATCTCTATTCCAGTCAATATGATGCCCAGAAAGAAACCGAGCTGTCTCTGAGAGAATATCTCAAAGGATGCCGCGAAGACCCCATGATGTATTCTTCCGCCGCCGAACGCATGATCCAAGCCATTGGAGCGCCGGAAATGTTTGATACATCACGCGATGAACGCTTTGGGCGCATATTTATGAACCGAACCATTAAACGCTATAAAGGGTTCGAGGAATTTTATGGCATGGAAGAAACCATTGAACGTATGGTCGGTTTTTTCAAACATGCCTCCCAAGGCCTTGAAGAAAGAAAACAGGTTCTTTATCTGCTGGGCCCGGTCGGCGGCGGAAAATCATCTTTGGCGGAACAACTCAAAGCCCTCATGGAAAAAGAACCCATATATATCTTGAAAGCCGGCGAACATATCAGTCCCATTTTTGAATCACCGCTCGGGTTATTTAATCCGGATAGCATGAGTGATATTCTGCAAGATAAATATGGCATTGCGCCCCATCGTCTGACGGGGTTAATGTCGCCCTGGGCCTTAAAAAGGCTGGATGAATTTGGCGGAGATATTTCCAAATTCAGTGTCGTGAAGATGCACCCCTCCAAGCTGCGGCAAATATGTATTGCCAAAACAGAACCCGGTGATGAAAATAATCAGGACATCTCTACGCTTGTCGGTAAAGTGGATATCCGCAAGCTTGAATATTTCTCCCAAAATGACACCGATGCCTATTCCTATAGCGGCGGATTAAACACCGCGACTCAGGGCATCATGGAATTTGTCGAGATGTTTAAGGCCCCCATAAAAATGCTGCACCCCTTATTAACCGCGACACAGGAAGGCAATTATATCGGCACGGAAAATATGGGGGCCATCCCGTTTCAGGGCGTTATTCTGGCCCATTCCAACGAGTCCGAATGGCAGACCTTTAAAAATAACAGAAACAACGAGGCCTTCATCGACCGCGTCTATGTCATCAAGGTGCCCTATTGCCTGCGCGCCGACGAAGAAGGGCAGATATATGAAAAACTGCTCAAAACGTCGGAACTGGATAAAACCCACTGCGCCCCCGGCACCTTGGATATGATGGCCCGCTTTAGCATTCTTACGCGGCTGAAAGAGCATGAAAACTCCAATCTTTATTCCAAAATGCGGGTCTATAACGGGGAAAACCTCAAAGATGTTGACCCCAAAGCCAAGCCCATGCAGGAATATAAAGATGCCGCCGGTGTCAATGAAGGCATGACCGGAATATCTACGCGTTTTGCCTTTAAAATTCTCGCCGAGACCTTCAATTATGACAGCTTTGAAGTGGCCGCCGACCCCGTTCATCTGATGTATGTTCTGGAACAGGCCCTCCTGCGGGAGCAATTGCCGGAGGAGACAGAAAAGAAATATCTGAATTTCATCAAAGGTGAACTCGCCCCCCGTTATGCGGAATTTATCGGCAATGAAATACAAAAGGCCTACCTTGAATCTTATGGTGATTTTGGTCAGAATCTCTTTGATCGTTATATTTCCTATGCGGATTCATGGATCGAAGGTCATGACTTTAAAGACCCTGATACCGGGCAGTTGCTTGACGCGAAAGTTCTGGATCAGGAATTGTCGCAGATTGAAAAACCGGCGGGCATTTCAAACCCAAAGGATTTCCGTAACGAAGTGGTCAAATTTGCCCTGCGCGCACGGGCCAATAACGCGGGCAATAATCCAAAATGGACCTCCTATGAAAAATTGCGCCAAGTGATCGAAAAACGCATGTTCAGCAGCGTGGAAGACCTGTTGCCGATCATTAGCTTTGGTTCCAAAAAGGATAAAAACACCGAAAGCAAACATCATGACTTCGTCTCTCGCCTGACCGAACGCGGCTATAGCGAGCGGCAGGTCCACAGACTCGTTGAATGGTATATGCGCGTTAATAAAGCCGGTTAGGGGGTAATGTCTTATGATGCATATAATCGACAGAAGGCTAAACCCGAAAGGCAAAAGCCTGTCCAATCGTCAACGCTTCATTGATCGGGCCAAAACCCAGATCAAAAAAGCGGTCAATGAAGCCATTGCAAATCGTAAAATCAGCAACACCGATGGCGGCGAGCGGATAAAAATACCTTCTGAAGGATTATATGAGCCCCGTTTTATGGGCGATTCAGAAAAGGGGACGCATGACAGGGTCATGCCCGGCAACAAGGATTTCATGCCCGGCGATAAAATTAAACGTCCCCCTTCAAAGGGCCAGGGTCAGGGCGGCCGCGATGCCAGCGAGGGCGGCGAAGGCGAAGATGGTTTTCACTTTACCCTGACCCGTGATGAATTTCTGGATATATTCTTTGAAAATATGGCCTTGCCTGATTTCATCAAAAAATCTATCAAAGAAGAGGTCACCCATGAATATACCCGCGCCGGATACAAGCGGCAAGGCTCCCCCAGCAATCTCAACCTGAAACTGACCATGCGCAACAGCCTTGCGCGCCGTTTGTGCCTGCGGCGTCCCCGCGACGAGGAAATCGCAGAGCTGGAAGAAAAAATCACCGCTCTGCGCCAGCAAAAGAAGCATACAATCAAAGAACAGAATAAAATGATCGCCCTGCTTGAAGAATTGGAAGTTAAGAAAAGACGCCGGAAGGTGGTGCCCTATATCGATCCTTTAGACGTGCGCTATACAAGTTTTACCGAAATAGAAAAACCCAATACCCACGCCGTCATGTTCTGCCTGATGGATGTATCAGGCTCTATGGGGGAAACCCACAAGGAACTGGCCAAACGTTTTTTTATGCTGCTGCATCTGTTTCTGGTGCGGCAATATACCAAGGTTGACGTGATTTTCATTCGCCATACCCATCTTGCCAGCGAAGTGGACGAGGAAACTTTTTTCCATTCCCGGGAAACCGGCGGCACCATCGTTTCCACCGCACTCGACGTGATGCAAAAGGTCATCAAAGACCGTTACCCACCGGAGGACTGGAATATTTATGCCGCCCAGGCCTCTGACGGCGATAATTTAAACAGTGATAATGCCCATTGCCAGCATCTTTTAACCCAAAATATTTTGCCTATGTGCCAATATTTTGCCTATGTGGAAGTATGGGATAGCCATGAAGCTGAAATGTTCCCGGGCGATAATAATGCCACCCGCTTGTGGCAGGCTTACGAAGAACTCAAACTGTCCCATCAGAATTTTGCCCTGAAAAAAGTGACCCGGCCTGAGGATATATTCCCGGTTCTCCATGATCTTTTTGCCAAGAATAAAAAAAGTGAGGTGGCTTGAATGACCGCATCAAGAACCAGAAAAAAGCCCCCCTCTTCTGACAAGAAATCCCCTGCGCCAATTTTTGAAGGGGCCGAATGGGATTATGAGAAGGTTGATAATTGCTTTCAGGCCATTCAGAAGATCGCCATAGACGAAATGGGCCTTAATGTTTATCCGACACAAATCGAGATCATCACGTCTGAACAGATGCTGGATGCCTATTCCTCTGTTGGTATGCCGTTAATGTATAATCACTGGTCTTTTGGTAAAAGTTTCCTGCGCGATGAAAGTAATTACCAAAAGGGTTTCAGTGGCCTTGCCTATGAAATTGTGATCAATTCAAACCCTTGTATCTGTTATATTATGGAAGAAAATTCCATGACCATGCAGACCTTGGTGATGGCCCATGCGGCCTTTGGCCATAATCACTTTTTCAAAAATAACCATCTCTTTAAACAATGGACGGATGCCAATGCCATACTGGATTATCTGCAATTCGCCAAAAACTATATCGCCAAATGCGAAGAAAGATATGGCCAGAAAGAAGTGGAAAAAATCCTGGACTCTGCCCATGCGCTTCGGGATCAGGGGATCGATAAATTCACCCGCCGCCAGAAACTTGATGTTGCCGCCCTGCGCCAGCGGGAGCTGGAGCGCCAAGAATATGAACAATCCCAATATAGCGAGCTGTGGCGCACGCTGCCGGAAACAACCTCTAAAGATGAGGGCGAAATCGATTTGATTGAAAAGGCGCTCGCGCAAAAGCTCGGGCTGCCCGAATCAAACCTGCTGTATTTTCTTGAAAAGCACAGCCCCGTTCTGGAAAATTGGCAGCGGGAAATTTTACGCATTGTCCGCTCAATGGCGCAATATTTTTATCCCCAGAGACAAACCAAAATGATGAATGAGGGCTGCGCCTGTTTCGTGCATTATCACATCATGAACCGGCTGTTTGATACCGGGCAGATTACCGAAGGGGCCATGCTGGAATTTATTGATTTCCATAGCCGTGTTATCGCGCAGCCCGATTTTGACAGCCAATATTACGCCGGCATTAACCCCTATGCCCTGGGCTTTGCCATGATGAAGGATATTGAAAGAATTTGCGAGAACCCCACAGATGAAGACCGGGAATGGTTTCCGGATTTTGCGGGCAATGGTCAAGCCATTAAAACCTTGAAAGAGGCTTGGGAGAATTTTCGGGATGAAAGTTTCATCCTGCAATATCTAAGCCCCCACCTGATGCGGGAATTTCGTCTGTTTAACCTGAATGATGATAAATCAAAACCCTTTTATCTGGTCAATGCGATCCATAACAAACAAGGCTATATCGCCATCAGATCCGCCCTTGCCGCGCAATATTCTGTGGCCAACCTTGATCTGGATATTCAGGTAACGAATGTTGATCTCCATGGTAATCGTGCCATGATCCTTACCCATAACATAACCAATGGTGTGACATTGGATGAAAAACAGATCAATTTGGTCATACCGCATATTCAACGGCTTTGGGGCTATGATGTTTCTGTGAAATCTATCGAGCCGAATATTGACAAAACACATTTTGCCTGACAGGGCTTTAGGGCCGAATATTCCGGCGCGTATAACGAAGATAACAGATGCTCAAAAGCATAAGAAAAAGGACCATGGCCCGCAGCGATGACGTAACATCATCATAGAACAGGTTAAGCCCTGCGCTGATCAGCATAATTATACTCAAGATTCCTCCCCCGATCAGGGCAAGTCTGGTCATTGTCAACATCAAGCCTGCCACAGATTCCAATATGCCAACCACAGGCAAGGCATGCGCGGGCAGGCCCAATGCTTCGAATTGGGCCACCTGATGTGGGGTTCCCATAATCTTACTGACCCCATTATAGAAAAATACGATCGCCAGAATAAAACTCAATACCCATAAGGCAACGTCAATAAATCGATCCCCGTTCATCATATATCCCCTTTATCCATCAAGCCCCTGAATCAGTCTTTTTATCTTATGGTAACCGCAACAGCCCCAAGAAATCAAATTTATCCTTTAATTGCCTTAATCATTCAGGAGTTGCCGTGATTAAAATATCCAAAAATACCTGCCCGGATACGCTGGCTATACTGCTCCAGGCGCCTTGTCCCACGCCGTAATTCAGCCTGTTAATCTCCATCTTACCCTTAATCACCGCCTGAAGTTCATCATATTCTTCTAAAGTAAAATAAAGCACTTCTGTCCGCGTAATATCTCTTAAGCTGAATTCGCCCGTCACCTGATACGCCTTGCCGCCCAAATGCTTGAAATTCCTGCTGACAAAATGGGCCGCCGGGAAATTTTCAATATCAAACCAGTCTTTCTTTTTAAGATTCTCCGCAACATCGCTATAATCTGCCTCAATATAATTCAGGTCAATTCGCACCATGACCCTGCTCTGCGCAATTTTTTCCGGATCAAAGGCAATGGCGGCGGTAAAATTGGTGAATTGGCCTCCTGCGGGGCTGCCTTCAATGGCGACCGAAAATTTGATCGTGCTTTTGTCCGCGTTTAACTGCCATTTCTTTACCTCTTGCCCTGCATTCGCTGCAACGGGAAATAAAAAACAGATTATCAGGAGACATTTTTTCAAAAGCACCACCTCCCCGGCCCTCAATCGGCTTTTTCCCTATGCGGTAACATTCTTTGCATCACGTCATCTTTACGGATAAAATGGTGAAACAGGGCGGCGGCCACATGAATGACAAATAAGGAAATCAACAAAATCGCCGTAATTTCATGGATCTCATGAAAGATCTCACCTATGGCCTTGTCCTTGTCCGCCAATGCAGGCAACGTCACCCCGAAGAATTTCACCGGATGTCCGCCATATGAACTCATCAACCAGCCAGACAAGGGCTGAATGAACATGATGACATATAGAAGAATATGCATGGCATTAGCGCTGAATATTTCGATTTTGCGCAAACCGCCGGGCATTTTTGGCACCGGATTAATCATGCGCCACCCCAATCGCAAAACCACCAGAAGCAGAATCAATATACCAAATGATTTATGGTAATCATATAAACCGAATTTATAACCCATCTGTTCCGGCGTATCTGCCGGCAATTCATACATATAATACCCGACAATAACCATGCCCAGAAGGATCAGAAACATGATCCAGTGAAAGGCCTTGGCAATCGTGCCATATGAATTATCTGTATTTTTTATGGTCATTGTTATTCCCTGATTATTCCCCGAATTTTAAATCTTCTATTGAATTTTCAATGCCTCTGCCTCAATCCTGATGGTCACCTCATCGCCAATGAAGGGGAGGTATTTTCCCATGCCCCACAAAGACCGCTTAAATGTTGTTTTCGCCGAAAATCCGGTGCGCATTATATTTTTGGGTATATCCATAGCGCGTTTATTCAGACGAACTTTTAACGTCAAGGGCTTTGTGACCCCGAGCAAGGTGAAATCACCCTCGACAGCTGCTCCATTCCCCTCAAGAAGAGTGACTTTTCTGCTGATAAAGCTTGCCGTTGGATATTTTTCCACATCGAAGAAGTCGGCCGTTCTAAGATGGTCGTCAAATTTTGGCAGACCCGTCATAACGCTTGCCATGTTAAAGGTAATATTAACGGAACTTAAGGCCGGATTACCATGATCCAGAATGATCTGCCCGTCATAATCCATAAATTGGCCCATGGATTTGGAAAATCCGATATGGCTGACAAACCACATAATATTTGTATGGGATTTATCAAAATGGTAAATCTCCTGACCCCTTAACTTAGAAGCCGCCGTATCCTCTGCCTGCGCAACATGCGGGCTAAGCAATATTATAGCCGCCATCACTATATATTTGATCATTTTCTGCATATCCTCCATGTTTTGGCTCTAAAAATTTTGGTTAATCTTTTCGTTTGAATTTACTTTTAAGGCTGGACAGATTCATCAAAATCCATACGGGCACCACGATGATCGCCCCAAGGAGAATATATTTCCCGCCCCATTCAAAGGCTCCCAAAGCCACCTCATAAATTTTACCCATCGTTGCCGGAATATCATGGATAAGGTCTGTGGGGCTGATATTAAAGAAATCAAGCGCAAGCCCCACAAGAAGGGAGGCGATCAGCAGTTTCCATATAATATGCATCGTCGATTTATTCACCCATCACTCCTGCTTGCTCTGCTTTTGAAAGATTTCCTCTTCCATATCATAGCGCAACTGTTTGCTCAGAAGCTCCACGGCTATCTTTTGGTCTTTGGTCAACCGCCGCGTCGCAGACAGAAGCGCCAGTTTATTCATGGCCTGCTGATATTGATGCATTCTGGCTTCTTGGACAATTTGCGTAACATGTTCCTGCAGCTGCGGACTTTCGCTGCGGAAACTATTTATCAAACGATCTTCCATTGTTTCTTTTCGCGCCTCCCCCTGATCACCGCATGATGACAGGGCGGCAACCATAACCACCATAAAAAGGACGCGTTTAATGAATGTTCTATACATACTCAACCAATCACCAAATTACGAAATCTGGAGATCAGGGTATAGGCAATATCAAAAAAACACAATCCCCTGCGGCATTAAGCCGCAAAGAATGAATTTGAGAATGAGGCAGACTAGATATGCTTGCGGCTCTGAACCACACGATAACGATTTGAAACATACGCCGTGTCGGACAGGGCCGCATTGGCCGCCGGATTGCAGCCCGTGGCATGAAAATCACTGAACGCCGCCGTCTGATTCACATAAACCCCGCCCGTAAGATTAAAGGAGACGGCCACGCCAGACCGGCATGCGGCGGCTTCCGCCTGATCCAATATTGCGTCCGAAGTCGAATATATGCCAAAGCTGATGGCGCCGTTATTCTTGACGCTATTTTCGAAAATATTCAGGCTGTCCTCTGTATTCTTCGTCGGCACGACATAGGATATTGGCCCAAATAACTCTTTACTATAGGAGCTTTCATCGGTTGCTTTTAAGATCAACGGCGTTTGAATGGTCGCCTTGTCAAATCCGTCCATGGCAACAGACCTTGAGGCCAGAATCACATTATCGCCTTTGCCATATTCTGCGATCCTCTTCAAGGTCGCTTCGCTTTGCACGGCGCCAAGAATGGCGCAGGCCCGCGCATCATCACTATTCAGTTTTTCAACGCCCATGGCCAGAGCCTGAACCACTTCATCAAAGCTTTTAGGGCCATCGTCGGTTTCTATGCCGCCTTGCGGGATAAAAATATTTTGCGGTGTTGTACACATCTGACCGGAATAAAGGCTCAGCGTAAAGGCGAGATTGCCAATCATGCCCCGAAAATTATCGGTACTGTCAATAATCACGCCGTTAACGCCGGCTTTTTCCGTATAGACCAGGGCCTGACGGGCATTATCCTCAAGCCAGTTGCCAAAGCCCGTGCTGCCGGTAAAATCAATCAATTTAACCTCAGGACGCAAAGCCAGCTCTTTCGCGATGGGCTCATCTACGCTATCGGCGGCCAAAGTGACAATATTTGGGTTGAAGCCTTCTTCGGCCAGCACATCACGGCAGATTTGCACCGAAATGGCGGCGGGCAGAATACCGCCGGGATGGGGCTTGATAATAACCGCATTTCCCGTCACAAGATCGGCAAATAATCCGGGATAACTATTCCATGTGGGAAAAGTAGAACAGCCAATCACAACGCCAATACCCCTTGGAACCACCGTAAAATGCTTTTCCATGACAATCGGATCACGTTTGCCCTGCGGTTTTTCCCAGCGGGCAACAGCGGGCGTGCGGGTCATATCTTCATAGGCATAAACCACAGCTTCCAATCCCCGGTCCTGTGCATGCGGGCCGCCGGCCTGAAAGGCCATCATAAAGGCCTGACCCGTTGTATGCATAATGGAAAAGGCAATCTCAAAACTGCGTTTGTTGATTCTGTCCAGAATTTCAAGGCAAATGCCGGTGCGCGTTTCGATGGATGCTGTTGCCCAATCCTGCCTTATGGCCTCAACCCCGGCAACAAGCGCCTTCGCATCCACCTTGGGATAGGTCACCCCAAGATCAAAACCATAGGGCGATTTCTCTGATCCTACGGTGCCAATGGTGCCCGGCTGATCAAGGTCAAAATTTTTGTCAAGATAGGATTTAAAAGCCGCCTCGCCGTCCGCACTTGCGGTTTCGCCGTAAATACGCGGGCTTGCACTTTCAGGGTAGGCCGTCCAATATTCGCGGCTTCGGCTCGCAGCTATGCCCTTGTCAAGTGTTTCCTTATGACGTTCAAATAATGAAGATTTTGACATTTTCTCTTTCCTCCTGATAAAATTTTTAAGCCCGTTTCATAATCTTAATTTAACATATTTATTGACGAAGACCCATGTATTTGTAATTAATAGAACGAACGGTTGGTTAATTCAAGGTAAATAGCTTAAATAATAATCAAGCATCATGATATACTAGCCGCTTAAACGATGAATAAGCCGCTTACCAAAACAGGACGGATTCGCGAAATGCCTTATAAAAATATTGACTTTAACATCACCGACGGGTTGGCTTGCTTAACGCTGAACCGGCCTGACAGCCTTAATAGCTTCACGACAGATATGCATGAAGAAATGCGCAGCGCCATGACACGGGTGGAAAATGACCCTGCTGTGCGGTGCCTTCTGCTTACCGGCAATGGCCGGGGGTTTTGCGCCGGGCAGGATTTAAATGATCGGGCCGTTAAAGCCAATAAAAATGCGGGTGCCAAAAATTCTGGTGCAGAACGCCGCGACTTATCCATATCCGTAGAAGAAAATTATAATCCCCTGATCAAAAGACTGGCCAATCTGCCCATGCCTGTCATCTGCGCCGTCAACGGCGTTGCCGCTGGTGCGGGGGCCAATCTTGCCCTTGCCTGTGATATGGTTTTTGCGGCAAAGTCAGCCAAATTTATTCAGGTTTTCTGCAAGATTGGCCTGATCCCTGACAGCGGCGGCACCTATATCCTGCCGCGCCTTATCGGGGCCGCGCGGGCCATGGGGCTGGCCCTGACCGGGGATGCCATCACGGCGGAGCAGGCTGAAGATTGGGGCATGATCTGGAAAGCGGTTGACAATGATGATCTGATGGACGTGGCCCTCAAACAGGCCCGACATTTCACCAATCAACCTACTTTGGGTCTTTCCTTAATCAAGAAAGCGCTGCGCGCCAGTATTGACAATACTCTCGATGCCCAGTTACAAATGGAAAGCAACTTCCAAAAAGAAGCGGGATTCTCCGATGATTATCAAGAGGGCGTCACCGCCTTCCTTGAGAAACGCACACCAGTCTTTACGGGCAAATAATACAGATAAATAATAAAGGTATTCCATCATGACCGCACTTGCGCCTTCCCATGCCATCGCCGTAATCGGAGCCGGAACCATGGGCGCCGGCATTGTTCAGGTCGCCGCCGCCGCCGGACATACGGTTTATATTTTTGATACATCAAAAGAAGCCATTGACAAAGGCATTGCCCAGATTGAAAAATTTCTCGCCCGTTCTGTTGAAAAAGGTCGCATGGATAAAGAGGAACGCATCGCAATCCTGAGCCGCATTATGCGCTGTCATAAATTAGAAGATCTGGCACCGGCAAAACTGGTCATCGAGGCCATTGTGGAAAATATTGACATCAAAAGATCCGTATTTGGTCAGCTTGAGGATATTTTATCTGAAGATGCCATATTGGCCTCCAACACATCATCCCTCTCCATAACGGAAATCGCCGCCAATTTAAAACGGCCCGAACGTATGGTTGGCATGCATTTCTTTAATCCGGCCCCCCTCATGAAACTGGTCGAGGTTGTTCATGGGCTGGTGACAGACAAACAGGTGGCAGACATCATATTTGACACCGCCGCCTCATGGGGCAAAAAAGCCGTTCATGCCAAATCCACGCCCGGCTTTATCGTCAATCGTGTGGCACGGCCTTTTTATTCCGAAGCCTTGCGCATTCTGCAGGAAGGTGGCGCGGATATTGCCACCATCGACAGCTGCCTTAAAGAATGCGGCGGCTTTCGCATGGGCCCCTTCGAATTGATGGATTTGATTGGCAATGACATCAATTTTTCGGTGACAAAATCCGTTTACAATGCCTATTTTCAGGAGCCACGCTACCGGCCCAGCCTTATTCAGCAGGAACAAGTCGCCGCCGGACGCTATGGCCGCAAATCAGGTCAGGGATATTATGATTACCGCGAAGGGGCGGTTAATCCCGCCGCCCATACCGCAGAACCGGAAACGCCGCCCGCAGAAATCACTCTGATCGGCAGTAACCCGCTTCTTGCGCCCTTGGTGGGTTTGGCCGAAAAGGCCGGCATTAAAGTGAGTATAGGCGACAGAGAAGAATTAGCCGGATTTATGATTGAGGATATTCTGATCATTCTGTCTGATGGTACGCCGGCCTCGGAACTGACCACCGTACTCGGCAAGGCGACGATCGTCTTTGATCTGGCCCTTGATTATAAGGCCGCGTCCCGCATTGCCATCGCCAAAGGCGATCAGGTATCAGAGGCTGACCTTGCCAAGGCCGTTGGTTTCTTTCAGGCGCTCGGCAAAAAAGTTTCCGTTATTGATGACTGTCCGGGCCTTATCGTTATGCGGATCATCAGCATGCTGGCCAACGAAGGCAGTGATGCCGTCTATCAAGGGGTCACCAGCCCGGATGGCGTGGATATTGCCATGATGAACGGGCTCAATTATCCCTGCGGCCCCCTGAAATGGGCCGAAGATATTGGGCTTGAGCATGTCTTTAGCGTGCTTGATGCCCTATCCAGTTTTTACGGCGAAGACCGATATCGCACATCCCCCCTGATCCGCCGCGCCGTCATTGCGGGAAAGTCCCTGTTGTGAGCGAAAAGGCACAGGAACAAGCGGATAAAATAGCCGCCCTTTTTAAGGGACGCCGCACATTGGACAAGCTGTTAAATATTGAATTTATCAGCATCGGTGTTGGCACGGCGGTCATGCGCATGAAATTAACCGAAGATATGGTCAATGTTTACGGCAGCGCCCACGGCGGGGCTGTCTTTGCCCTTGCCGATGCCGTCTTTGCCTATGCCTGTAATAGCCGTAATATGGTCACGGTGGCGTCTGGCTGCACCATTGAATATCTGGCGCCGTCATTCCCGGGCGATATATTAACAGCCTCGGCTGAATTTCAGGGCGGGCGCGGCAAACAAGGTATTTACGATATTATGATCACCAATCAGAATGATCAATTGATTGCCACTTTCAGAGGCAAATCCCATTCTACAAAAGAACAGATTTTAGGAGATATCGCATGAATGATACCATAAAAGACGCTTTTATATGTGATGCCATTCGCACACCCATTGGCCGCTACGGCGGGGCTTTATCGGCGGTTCGGCCTGATGATCTTGGGGCGATACCACTCAAAGCCCTCATGGAACGCAACCCCAATGTGGATTGGAGCTTGGTGGATGACCTCATCATGGGCTGCGCCAATCAGGCGGGAGAAGATAACCGGGATGTGGCCCGCATGAGCGCATTATTATCCGGCCTGCCCGTGAGCGTCCCCGGCACCACGGTAAACCGTCTGTGCGGTTCTGGTATGGATGCCGTTGGCATTGCCGCCCGCGCCATTAAAGCCGGCGAGGCTGACTTGATGCTGGCGGGCGGTGTTGAAAGCATGTCCCGCGCGCCCTTTGTTATAGGCAAGGCGGATGCGGCTTTTTCCCGTAAGGTTGAAAGTTATGACACCACCATTGGCTGGCGTTTTGTCAACCGCATGATGAAAAAGCAGTTTGGCGTCGACAGTATGCCGGAAACCGCCGAAAATGTGGCCGAGGATTTTAATATTTCCCGGGAAGATCAGGATCTTTTTGCCTTTCGCTCTCAACAAAAAACCGCCGCTGCCCAAAAAGCCGAACGGTTTGATGATGAAATCATTCCTGTGATCATTCCCCAGAGAAAAGGCGATCCTATCATCGTCACTATTGATGAGCACCCCCGGGCCAGCACCACCGTCGAAGCCTTAAGCAAGCTTCGCGCGCCCTTCCGCGACGGCGGGTCAGTTACTGCGGGCAATGCCTCCGGCGTTAATGACGGGGCCTGCGCCCTTTTGCTGGCCTCTGCCGATGGGGTCAAAAAACATGGCCTCAGCCCGAAAGCCCGAATAGTCGGTATGGCCACCGTTGGTTTAGAGCCGCGCATCATGGGATTTGGCCCCGCGCCGGCCACGAAGAAACTTCTGGCCCAAACAGGACTTACTCTGGATCAAATGGATGTCATCGAGCTGAATGAAGCCTTCGCGTCACAAGGTTTGGCCGTGATGCGGGATCTTGGTCTGCCTGATGATGCGGAACATGTGAACCCCAATGGCGGCGCAATCTCCCTTGGCCATCCGCTCGGTATGAGCGGCGCGCGGCTGGTGACCACGGCTATGTATGAATTGCACCGCCGCAAGGGCCGTTATGCGCTCTGCACCATGTGTATTGGCGTGGGACAAGGCATCGCCATGATCATAGAAAGGGTTTAGAGCGCTCTAATATCTGACTTAATATCTGGCCGCTGGAATATGTTTTTTATTGATAACAATCTTGCCAATGGGGGCAAGGGCCAGTCCGGCCAGCTTAACATGTTGAAAGGCAAAGGGAATGCCGATAATGGTAACGCAGAGGACAACGGCCCAGACAACATGGCCCAAGGCCAGCCAGATACCGCCAAATAAAAACCAGATAATATTACCGATTACGCCCAGCGGGCCGGTGCCGATATCCTCGCGTCCCGACAGGACTTCCCGGTTAACCGCTTCGCGGCCAAAGGGCAGAAGGCTTAAATGAGCCATATTCATGGCCGCCACAAACCACGGCAGACCCACAATGGTCATTGCCATAATCAAGGCCACAAGAACCCAGCCAACGGCCATGAAAAAACCACCAAAAATAAGCCATAAAATATTCAATATTAACGACATAAAGCCCTCCAGAATTTACGTAATCACCGATACTGCCCTTGGGTATATATGGGCAGTATAACAGATGTTGCAAGGAATATGCAGCCGGATGCACCCGGATTCAGTCAGCCTCAATAATATCTTCCATAAAGGTGACAAGTTTTTCAAACTGTTTGGCGCGGGTGAATTTTTCACGGTTCGGGTTATAGGATGTCGGTATTTTTCCCTGTTTCTTATTTTCCAGCATGGCTGATAAATAGGCCGCGATCTCATCCACATTATTACTGACCAGCCCGAAATCATTATCTCTGATAATATCAGCGGCCTCTCCTGTGGTGCTGCCAAGAGATAATATTGACTTTCCGGCCCCGATATATTCGAATAATTTTCCGGCAATCACCCCGTTTTCACTGGGGTCATCCCAGCGGAGCAACATGAGAATATCAACCTGCTGCTGGATTTTGAGCAATTGTTTCTGCGGGATATATGTCTTGCAGACCACAATTTCCTCTAGTTTATGCTGTTTAATCAGAGCCTTTTGTTGATCATTCAAATTCCCTATACCAGAAGGCGTATACAGCAGGACATTGAAATTCTGCGCCGCATCGCCCAGCTTTCCCAGAGCCTCGAACACCACAGACGGATCGCGTTTGTCGCCATATAGAAAGCCGGCATAAAGCAGAGTTATCTTTTTCTGATCATAGCTTTTCCGGTTTTCAGGATTAAAGTCCGCCGGATCGAAACCATTCATCACAAATTCAACCGGAATATCCCGTGATTTTGCCAGATGATCCGCCCAGGTCTTTGTCACGGTCACAAGGCCCGCGCAAGATTTCAAGGCGCGGTTTTCCAGGAAATGATCAATATGGCGGTGAAGGCCACTTGTATTATAATAGGGGTGGTCAGTCCATAAATCGCGGTAATCATAGATAACCGGCACGTCAATCATGCGTCCTAATCTGCTGGCCACCAACATGGGGGTGAAGGGCGGCAAGGTGGCAAAGATCACGTCAGGGCTCCAGTCCTGAAACATTTTCTTTCCAGCGCGAACCGCCGGACAGTACCAGCCCACAAGGTCATCGGGAATATTGGTGAGCCGCCTGTAGAGAAGGCTTATTCTGGATTCTTTGCCGGGTGAATTGTCTGGCTGATCTGGCTCAGGGCTATTTTTTTCTGCCACTGAATTGGATTTTCTTTTACCAAAAACAGACTTCAGACTGTCCTTGATCCTTGAAGGAAAATCATTGATATTTGAGGATGGGACATAATGAACTCTTTGCCGTGAAACTTCCGGCAATAACACGGGCTTAAACATATCATTCTCGGGACATAAAACCCGAATATCATGCCCCTGATCCTCCAGATATTTTGCCAGCTTATTCACCCGGCTCGCCGATGCCGGACAATAGGGTGGAAAATATCCGGCGATGATTAATATTTTCACGATGGTGTGCTTTCTGTTATCAATTATGAGCATTCATTTGGATATGAGCAAATAATATATTCATTTCAAAATTTTCATCTTTCATGGATGTAATTGTAAAATTTTGGAAATGTTTGCCAAGTAATTTTGCTAGCGTTTTATCGTTAAATTTTATCACATGTGATGGTTCATCTATTGGCCCAAGACAATTGTCCGGAACGAACAGAAAACATTGCCCATCTGACTTCAATACGCGTTTTATTTCGTTTAAAAACTTTCCTCGTTTAACAATATGTTCTAAAATTTGTGACGCGATTACAACATCAAAGCTATTATCCAAACATTCAATTTTCGGTAAATAAGATCTAAACATAGAAATACCCAATTTCTTCAGGCGTTCTATGCACAGGCCTGACAGCTCGGTTCCGTGAAGGTCTTCATAACCGTTCTTCTTTAAAAACCTTAGAATCGACCCCGTTCCGCATGCGATATCTAAAACAGTGTCTGTTTTTTGGATTTTGCCTTCCAACAACTGGTTTTTGGTTGGCCATATTCTTCCGGGATTATCCCATTCTTTCGAATATATTTCATCCCAATATTCATCGCTGTTTACCTTGACGCCTATATTGGAGACAAAATGATAGAATAGTGGAAAATGCTCTGAAACGAAGTTTCTTAGTCGCCAAGGAATCATCCGAAAATCCACATATTAAATTTACGTTCATTAAATATTTGCATGAGATACCATTTGCTTATCAACATTCCAGGGTCTGTGGACAATAAATTACCTTTTTATTAGTTTCGCTAAAATTTCTTTTTCGGCAGCATCCGGTTTCCCTAATAAAAACCATAAAAAGATTGTTATTGTTACATAAAAAATACCACCAAATATTATTTTAAAGGCCAAAAAGAAAACATCACTTAATTCCCATACATTAGGTAAATTAATCAAAATAATATACATAAAAATCCCCACGACAACAGGTCGCCAAATTACCTTAAGTATCTGACTAAAGCCCACTTGGCATCTGCTAACAACAAGACGACTTACCACAAAAAACATGATAATCCCAATGAGCACTCTTGAATAAGCAAGACCCTCCAAACCCATCAAAGAATATGCAGGATATATGGTCACAATGGTTGCCAATGCCTGAACCCAATAGATATAAGCCGTATATTTTACATTTCCCGTGATCGTAAGCAAGCTGCCGGAAATGCCATATAATGACGTACACATAGCAAAGAATACCAAGGCTTCGATGAGAGGCACCACCGGCAACCATTTATCGCCCCCGCCCAAAAACAGCGGGACTAATTCTTGGGCCACGGCCCCAAATCCGAGGGCAATAGGCACCGCCACCAATGCCATCATGGAAAGTGCCTTTAAATATCCTGCAATAAGACGTTCATGATCATGTTTGATTTTTACCAGACCAGGCACTAATGCCCTAGAAAAAGGCTGTTGTATTTCGGTTACAGCCATGAAGGAAAGTTCGGCACCCCACTTGTAGTAGCCTATTTTTGTCGGCGTTGCCAATACGGCTAGAATAATCAAATCACCTTGAGTACTTATATATTCAGCAATATTGCGGATCAGAATCCACTGCGAGAAGCCCCAAATATCTTTTATTTCTGCAAAAGAAAATTTTGGGCGAAAATTAATGACCATATAGCTTGCGAGAACCTGAATGGCGGTTCCCAAGACAGTCCCCACAACCAAGGCCATATATGATTTGTAATAGAAGGCAAGTCCGATGGTTACAAATGTTGAAATAATTTTAGGGGCAACATTATAGGTAAAATCCTTGGAAAATTTCATGTCTTTTTGAAGTTTGACCGTGCCTATATTTTCAAAACCCCTAATCAATGTTCCCACCGCCAGAAGCTGACAGATAAGTTCCAATCTGATGTCGCCATAAGCTTGTGCAATCAAGGGGGCAAATGCGGCTAATAGCGCGGCGACAACCAGAGACTGTAAGAGCCGAATAGTCCAGGCCGTATGGAAATGATCATCTGTCGCCTTGTTATTTTGAATAAGGGCCCAGTTAACGCCAAAATCAAATAACAGGGAAACCAGGCCGAATATAACAAGCACGATGGCGACAAGTCCAAAATCTTCCGGCATTAATAATCTGGCTAGAAATGCCGAGCTGATGATACCAAGAAACCTGATGGACCAACGCATAGCCACATACCATTTGGTGCCTTTAAATACTTCGTCAGATAATGAGGATGTTTTTTTTGATGACATTATTTATCTTTTATTTTTCTAATATTCAAACCTGCCTCAGTCCCCCCTATCAGCTCAATTTAACTTAAAGACAAAAAATGTTAAAACCATTAATTAAATCAGAAAAATTACCCCTATAATTTTTCTCTGTCAAAGGCCATAAAACCATTTAAGAATATATCTACGGCAAGGTCGGCGAATTCTTCTTCGTTGATGGGGCCGTCCTTTCGGAACCAGATATAGGTCCAGTTAATCATACCCAGAAAAGCCATCGTAACGGGTTTTTGATAATCTTTTGATTTATCCAGCGCGGGATTAAGCGTCAATATCAACCGTACCACAGATGTGACCACCTGATCTTGCAATCCCATAATTTCAGCCCGCATATGATCCGGCAGACAGCCGCGATCATTCAGCAGGATCACATGCTTTGATCCGGCATCGACGTATATTTTCATGAAATTACGGGCCAGAATACGAAGTTTTTCTTTTGGGCTGCCTTCATGGCCCAATGCCGCCTCGGCCATGGTGACAAGTTCGGTCACATGCCGGCGCATAATATCATAGAGGATGGCTTCTTTTGACGGGTAATAATGATATAGCCACGATTTAGACGCGTTGCAGGCCGTTGCCAATTCTGAGATAGACGATCTGGCATAGCCTTTTTCGGCAAATAATTCTGCGGCTTTATTGAGGATATTTAACCGTCTCTCGCCATAATCTTCTGCTTGTTTTCTGGCCATATCATAGGGATTCTTTTTTTATAGATTAATCACGCGGCCCATCTTATATATTAATGGCTAAAAGGTCAAAACATTGACCGGACATTCGGTTAAATCATACAAAAAATATCAGGGACAAAAAATGACCATAGGCGTTGGCAGATCACAAGCGGGCAGGGAACTCGAACGACTTGACGATATGACAGCCGGCATATCCCCCATTGGGATAAAAGAATATGCCGCCCGAATCAAAAGAGCGCAAAAAATAATGCAGGAAACGGACATCGCCGCGCTTTACGTCAATGCGGGAACCAATATGACCTATTTCACCGGCACAAAATGGGGGCCAAGCGAGAGAATGGTCGGGGCGGTCATTCCGGCAAATGGTGAAATTGAATATATTGCGCCCGCTTTTGAAATTGGCACATTGCGGCAATATATGGGCATCAAGGGCGATGTGCAGGGCTGGGAAGAACATGAAAACCCCTATGATATTTTCCAGAAAATATTGCAAAATATTATCGAAAGGGCGAACGTAACGGGAAACAGAATCGCTCTGGATGAATCATGTCCTTTTTTCATCAGCAATGGCATTGCCCTTGCCGCGCCGGAATTTAACTATGTCAATGGAGTGTGCATCACCGCCCCCTGCCGCCAGATTAAATCCCCCAATGAACTGGCCCTCATGCAGCGGGCCAAGGATATGACCCTCGAAGTTCATAAGGCAGCGGCAAAAATTCTGCGTGCCGGCATCACTGTAAAAGAGGTTGGTGACTTTATTCATCAGGCTCATATAAAGGTCGGTGCCCCTGCCGGATCATATTTTGTCATTGTGCTTTTTGGGCCTGATACCGCCTATCCCCACGGCGTGAAAAACCCAAAGTCCTTAAGCGAAAATGATATGGTGCTTATTGATACGGGGTGCAAGTTCCATGGGTATATTTCCGATATTACCCGCACCTATGTATATGGCGAACCCAATGCGCGGCAACGACAGATTTGGAATATTGAAAAACAAGCGCAGGCCACCGCCTTTGATCAGGCTCATATTGGCACAAGATGCGGCGATGTGGATTTGGCCGCCCGCGCCTGCCTTGAAAAACATCAGCTCGGCCCGGATTATAAACTGCCCGGCCTACCCCACCGCACCGGACATGGTATTGGCCTTGATATTCATGAATGGCCCTATTTGAATTCAGGGGATGATACGCTGCTCAAGCCCGGCATGTGTTTTTCCAATGAACCCATGATCTGCGTCCCCGGTGAATTTGGTATTCGCCTCGAAGATCATTTTTTCATGACCGAAGATGGCCCAAGATGGTTCACCGTTCCCAGCCACAGCATCGATGACCCATTTGGATATGAGAAATAATTCTGGTGGATATGAAAAATAATTCTGGAAAAAAGCTGGTTTATCTCTTGGCCGTCAGACCGATTCTATCCGCATGATCTTTTAATTTAAGGTCCCCGCCCACCAGCAGCACAAGGCCATAAAAAGGGCGATTGGCCCAGGCGACTTCGACGGCATATTCATTTAATTCCTGCACATCGAGCAAAAACTGATGCTTATGCGGAAGGTCTTTATCCAGCTTCATCAATACGCCCGCTGTGGATACATTGGCAACTTTGCAGGAATATTCAACATCATCAATAATGGCAACCGCGTCCCATAACACATCAAGGCGATCATCAACACGTTTCTGGCCCTCTTCAGCTTCTTTGAACATCCATTTTTCCTATGATTGCAACTGACTAAAATTCATGATCAGCATCCTTTGATACTTTAAGATACTGGACAAACTATATCCTAGGACAAACTTATTACCAAATTACAAATTTTTATCTGAAAGATTTAAACTTTATTTTTCACACCTTCTGTCACCAGAAGAAGAACCTGCTGAACAAGCTCTTCATGGTTTAATTGCCCCTCGTCCCGGTACCATGCGGATATCCCATTCAAGGCGTCAAATAATAAAATGGCAATGATCGTTGAATTACAGTCCCGAATGGAGCCATCATCCATGCCCTTGATGATGATTTCCCGCACCCGATGTTCAATGCCCCTGTGCATTTTCAGACTGGCATTACGCGCGGCCTTATCCTCGCGCTGGCCCCGGTGACGAATATGACAGCGAATGATATCATCGGTGATAATGTCAACATAACCCCTGATGAAATTCTCTAATTGAACAAAGCCATTTTCCGCGCATGCCGTCACCTGATCCAAAAGACCGTTGATCCGCACGCTGGCCACATCTTCGCATTTAATGAGAATATCTTCTTTGTTTTTGACATAATAATATAACGTCGGCTTGGTCACCTTATGCAACAGCGCAATATCATCCAGAGACGTTTTATAATACCCCTTCTCCATAAACGCCGCTGCCGCATGGCGTAATATGGCATCCAGTTTAAGCTGCCTTTTTTCTTCGCGTTTCATATTAGATCTCGGGCCAGATTTTAAGGCAGGCTTTGTTAATTTAATTTTTTTGATCTTCTTTCCGATCTTGCTTATTTCATATCCCACGACTATATTGTTACCCATGAGTAACTTAAACTCAACATATTTCTAGGAGAAAATGAAAATGGCCGTCAAAATATCCCAAAATACAGACCCAATTGTCATTGTCGGCATGTCGCGAACGCCCATGGGGGGCTTTCAGGGCGATTTTAACAGCCTTACCGCCTCAGAGCTCGGCGCGGTTGCCGTCAAAGGTGCCTTGAATAACGCCGGGCTTGACGCGGCGGATATTGATGAAGCCTTCATGGGCTGCGTTTTACCTGCGGGGCAAGGACAGGCGCCGGCACGCCAAGCGATATTAGGCGCAGGACTGCCCAAAGAGGTAAGCTGCACCACGGTCAATAAAATGTGTGGATCAGGCATGCAGGCGGCCATGATGGCCCATGATGCCATTCTGGCGGGCAGCGCGGATATTATGGTGGCCGGCGGCATGGAAAGCATGAGCAATGCGCCTTATCTGCTCCCCAAAATGCGCGGCGGCGCGCGCCTTGGTCATGCAGAGATCAAGGACAGCATGTTTCTTGATGGCCTTGAAGATGCCTATGACAAGGGAAAACTCATGGGCGTATTCGCCGAAAAAACCGCCCGGCATTATCAATTCACCCGTAAGGAACAGGATGATTACGCCATCTCCTCCCTAAACCGCGCCAACGCCGCCATCGAAAAAGGTTATTTTAAAAATGAAATTTCCCCGGTGACCGTCACATCCAGAAAGGGCGAAGCTACCTTTGATACGGATGAGCAGCCGGCGAAGGCGCGGCTTGACAAAATCTCCACATTGCGTCCGGCATTCGCCGTGAACGGGACAGTTACCGCCGCCAATTCAAGTTCCATTTCCGATGGGGCGGCCGCCTTGATTTTAATGCGGCAGTCTACGGCCATAAGCCGCGGGCTTAAGCCACTCGCCAAAATTGTCGGCCATAGCTGTCATGCGCAGGAGCCGGAATGGTTCTCCACCGCCCCCATCGGTGCCATGAAAAAACTCTATAAAAAAACCGGCTGGACGGATGATGACGTGGATCTTTATGAAATTAACGAGGCCTTTGCGGTTGTCACCATGGCGGCCATGCGCGACCTTGGGCTTGATCATGAAAAGGTCAATATCCACGGCGGGGCCTGCGCGATGGGCCACCCCATCGGGGCGTCTGGTGCCAGAATTCTGGTCACCCTGATTGCCGCCCTGAAAACCCATGACATGAAACGCGGCATGGCATCACTCTGTATCGGCGGTGGCGAGGCAACGGCCATGGCCATAGAGCTGTTATAAAAGAGGTGTTATAAAATGATTTTAACCGAAGAACAGGAAATGATCCGGGATATGGCCCGGGAATTTGCCAAAAATGAACTGGCCCCCCATGCGGCAGAGTGGGATAAAACCGGCGAACTTCCCATGGATGTCCTGCATCATATGGGCCGGCTTGGCCTGATGGGCATGACCATCCCCGAAAAATGGAACGGCAGCGAAACGGATTATGTTTCCTACGCCCTTGCCCTCATGGAAATTGCCGGCGGCGACGGCGGCGTCAGCACAATCATGAGCGTCAATAATGCCCCCGTTTGCGCGGCAATCTTAAAAGAAGGCACGGACGCGCAGAAAGAAAAATACCTGAAACCTTTGGCAGAAGGGAAAATCATTGGCGCTTTCTGCCTGACCGAACCACAGGCCGGATCAGACGCCAGCATGCTGAAAACCCGCGCCAGAAAAATTGATGGTGGCTGGATCATTAACGGGACGAAACAATTTATTACGTCAGGAAAAATCGGCGGCGCGGCAATCATCTTTGCCGTCACCGACCCCGACCTTGGTAAAAAAGGTATTTCAGCCTTTTTGGTGCCCACCGACCTGCCCGGCTATATAGTATCAAACGTTGAAGAAAAACTCGGCCAGAAATCATCGGACACCTGTAGTTTGATTTTTGAAGATATGAAAGTCACCGATGACATGTTGCTCGGCACGGAAAATCAAGGCTACCCTGTGGCCTTGGCCAATCTGGAAACGGGGCGCATTGGCATTGCCGCCCAAAGTGTCGGCATGGCCAAATCAGCCCTTGACCACGCGATCGCCTATGCCAATGAACGCGTCTCTTTCGGCAAAAAAATCATCCGGCATCAGGCCGTGGGTTTCAGGCTCGCCGACATGGCCACTAAATTAGAGGCGGCAAGACTCATGGTGCTAAATGCGGCCGCCCTTAAAGACCAGGGCAAACCTTGTTTAACAGAATCCTGCATGGCAAAATTATTCGCTTCTGAAATGGCCGAGGAGGTTTGCTCTGCGGCCCTTCAGACTTTGGGCGGTTATGGTTATTTAAAAGATTTCCCGCTGGAGCGTATATACCGCGATGTCCGCGTCTGCCAAATTTACGAAGGCACCTCCGACATTCAGCGCATGATCATCAATCGGTCCATGATTGAGGCGTAAAAAATACTACGCTGGATATGGCGCATTCTGACGTATTATATTATGATCGAAAAAAGAAATACGGAATGATGTCATGAAATATCCTGCATATATTGCCGCAAATCGTTTCGGTATGGGGGCTAGACCGGGCGAGTTGAAAAAAATAAATCCTGATCCCATGGGATGGCTTATAAAGCAAGTCTCAACCAAGCCTCATATGCCCCGGCAGCTCAAATCCATGAAATCCAGTCCAGAGCTTGCCAAAGAGTTCCTGAAGCTCCGCAATGCAAGAACCCAGGCTAAAAAAAACAATAATGACCGCGAGGTCAAAAAAATCCAGCAGGTTTTCCGGAAAAATTTCTTAAACGAAATTCACGTACGCACCACCACAGCCTTAACCACAGAATATCCCCTCCAAGAAAGGCTCACACGTTTTTGGGCCAATCATTTTACTGTATCGGCCACAAAAAATATTGTTCGCCCTTTGGTTGGCGTCTTTGAAAGAGAGGCCATCCGCCCCAATATTTTTGGCAAATTCGAAGATTTACTCCTTGCCGTGACATCTCATCCCGCCATGCTGCTCTATCTGGATAATTTCCAATCTATCGGGCCGAACTCTGTGAGTGGACGGCGTAGAGACAAAGGCCTCAATGAAAATTTTGCGCGGGAAATACTGGAACTGCATACCCTCGGCGTGAAGGGCAACTATCGTC
>JAJRQU010000013.1 GCA_024280095.1 Alphaproteobacteria bacterium
AATTTCTGGCCCAGGGCGCCAAAAAGAAATTGACTATTTCGCCCCGAAAAGCCCCGACTTCGTTACTGGCGGGGGGGCGAAGCAGTTGGCAGGCGCCGGAAATCTGCCCGTCCATTTTAGCCAGAAACAGCGTTCTCTCCCGCATCAAAATCACGCCTTTCCAGTAATTCTCCAATGCCTTTTCTTCGGGCGCGGCGAGCCAGTTAAAACTTTCGCCAACAGAAATGGCTTCGCGCGTGACGTCGCAAAGCTGCATCAAATCCACATTGCTCAGACTTTCCACAAGATCCACTTCCAGTCTTGGGCCTTGCTGTCCCAATGTGTCTTGCTTTATCAGGTCATCAGACATCGTCGTAATCCTATCGCTGTAATATTTTTCGTTATGGACGCCATTGCAGGAAATTCCCGATTAACCGCAGACCAACCTCCTGGCTTTTCTCCGGGTGAAACTGGGTGCCAACAATATTATCCCGCCCGATCATGGCCGGAATATCCCCGCCATATTCTGACCGCATCATCACGTGGCTCAAATCGCTGGTTTCATATTGGTAACTATGGACAAAATATACATGATCCCCGTCCGAAATTCCCTTAAGAACCGGATGCGAGCCATGCGCTTCTGCGATTTCCAACTGGTTCCAGCCCATATGCGGTATTTTCAGATTTTGATCTTCGGCAATATTTAACGGTTTAACATAGCCTTTGATCCAGTCCAGCCCCCCATGATCACCATGTTCATGACCAACCGTTGCCATCAATTGCATCCCAACGCAGATGCCCAGAAAAGGCCGGCCCTGCTGTATGACCGCCTGTTCCAAAGCCTCCGTCATGCCGTCCAGAGCCCTAAGCCCCGAAATACAATCACCAAAAGCCCCAACGCCGGGCAGGATAATATGGTCTGCTGCGGCAACTTGCTCCGGACATGATGTTACCTGTACCGCCAAGCTCAGCCCGCGATCCCGCGCGCATCTTTCAACAGCCTTTTCAGCGGACCTTAAGTTTCCTGATCCGTAATCAATGATGGCAACGGGCATATTACCCCCTATGACAAATCCGTTTTATCGCCAATCACCCCTTTGGTAGAGGGGATAGCATCGGCTTTGCGTGGGTCAATCTCAAGAGCCTCGCGCAATGCACGGGCCAGAGCCTTATAGCTGGATTCAATGATATGGTGATTATTCTCGCCGTATATATTTTCCATATGCAGCGTAATGCCCGCGCTAAAGGCAAAGGCCCGAAACCATTCCTGAAATAATTCCGTATCCATATCGCCGAGCTTGTCACGACTGAAATCAACCCGCCAAACCAGAAACGGGCGGCCCGAAATATCCACAGATGCCCGGGTCAGGCATTCATCCATGGGGATCATGGCATTACCGTAACGCGTAATGCCCCGCATTTCGCCCATGGCCTCTTTCATCGTTTGACCCAGAATAATGCCCACATCTTCAACGGTATGATGATAGTCAATATGCAAATCGCCCTTGGCCCGGATGGTTATATCAATCAGGCTATGGCGGGACAATTGTTCCATCATATGGTCAAGAAAGCCAATCCCCGTTTCCACGTCATAGATACCCTGTCCATCCAGATTGACGGAAACACTGATTTCTGTTTCTTTGGTGGCGCGTTTACAGGTGGCACTGCGCATCATATCCTCCGTTAATTGTTGGCCCATAATTTTCTTGAGCCAACATATAGCAGCAGCCTATCAAAAAACCAACACAGCAATGAGATTTTAATCGTAATAAGATGATGTCAGCCTTATGAGGAAATGAAATAAATGAATATTTTTTCCCTTTCCCCTTGACCCTTCCTCTATAATTCCCCAAATGAGAAGCATAATATTTAGATAAAGGCATACCTAATATGACGGAAACCAGACCCCATGACTGAAACCACAAAAGCCAACAACGGATCGGGATGGCGCGGCACCACCATCATAAGCGTTCGCAAGGGCGATAAGGTCGTCATAGCGGGCGACGGACAGGTATCCCTCGGCGATACCGTGATCAAAGCCAACGCCCGCAAGGTACGCCAATTGGGCGGCGGCAGTGTGGTTGCGGGCTTTGCCGGCTCCACCGCCGATGCCTTTGCTTTGTTTGAACGGCTCGAAGGCAAGCTGGAACGTTACAATGGTCAATTACTGCGGGCCTGCGTTGAAATGGCCAAGGATTGGCGCACCGACCGCTATCTGCGCCGATTAGAAGCCATGATGATCGTGGTTGATAAGGAAGTCAGCCTCGTGCTGACCGGCAATGGTGACGTTCTGGAATCTGATGATGGCATACTCGCCATTGGTTCCGGCGGCAATTATGCCTTGGCCGCCGCCCGCGCCCTGATGGATCAGGAACTTGATGCCGAACAGGTGGCCCGCCAGGCCATGGGCATCGCCGCAGACATCTGCGTTTATACCAATAATAACCTTACCGTTGAAATACTGGACGCCCTATGACCGCCTTTTCCCCCCGTGAAATCGTCTCCGAACTAGATCGTTATATTATCGGCCAAAAAGATGCCAAGCGGGCGGTGGCCATTGCCCTGCGTAATCGCTGGCGCAGGCACCAGCTTGAAGACCAGATGAAAGAGGAGGTTCTGCCGAAAAATATTCTGATGATCGGCCCCACAGGTGTCGGCAAGACGGAAATCTCCCGCCGGCTGGCCAAGCTGGCCAATGCACCCTTTGTCAAGGTGGAAGCCACCAAATTTACCGAGGTCGGCTATGTGGGCCGCGATGTGGAGCAAATTGTCCGCGATCTTGTGGAAATCGCCATCGGCATTGTGCGCGAAAAGAAACGCACTCAAGTGACCGCCAAGGCAGAACTTGGCGCGGAAGAGCGCATTCTGGACGCGCTGGTTGGCCCGACAGCCACGGCGGAGACCCGCCAGAAATTCCGCAAAATGCTGCGGGAGGGCCAGATGGATGACAAGGAAATCGAAGTGGATGTGACAGAAAGCTCGGCGTCCGGCATGCCCTCCTTTGATATTCCGGGTATGCCCGGGGCCAGCATGGGCATGATTAACCTTGGCGATATTATGGGTAAGGCCATGGGCCCCAAAACGGAAAAAAAGAAAATGTCCATCAAGGATGCCTTCAAAATTCTGGAATCCGATGAAAGAGATAAACTCATTGATGAAGACAGTTTGATCAAAGAGGCGCTGCATATCACCGAACAATCGGGCATCGTATTCCTTGACGAAATTGACAAAATCGCCGGACGTGAAGGCCGTAGCGGCGGCGAGGTCAGCCGCGAAGGGGTTCAGCGCGACCTGTTGCCTTTGATCGAAGGCTGCATCGTTTCCACCAAATATGGCCCCGTCAAAACCGACCATATTTTATTCATCGCTTCCGGCGCTTTCAGCATGTCCAAACCTTCAGATTTACTGCCGGAATTACAAGGCCGGCTGCCCATCCGGGTTGAACTGCGCGCCCTGACCGAAGAAGACTTCAAACATATTCTGACCGAGCCTGATTTCAGCCTGATCAAGCAATATGTCGCCCTGCTCGCCACCGAAAAAGTCAAATTAAATTTTACCGCTGATGGCATTGGCGCCATCGCCAAACTGTCCGCAGAAATCAACCGCAGCGTTGAAAATATTGGCGCGCGGCGATTGCATACGGTTTTGGAGCGGGTGCTCGATAATATCAGTTTCGAAGCCACCGACAAATCCGGCGCAGAAGTCATCATCGACGCGGCCTATGTCACCGAACATATCGGCGACCTGTCCGACACATCCGACTTATCCAAATTCATTCTATAGGAAAAGCCCTAATTCATGATAAAGCAGCTTATGAAAACCGGCTCTCCTTAATAAAATATTGCGCATATTACGTAATTTATGTATTATGCGTAATATATATTAAGGAGAATTGACCATGACCACAGTTACCGCTTCTGAATTCCAGAAAAATTTCGGAACTTTCAAGGAAGCCGCCCAGCGCGAACCGGTTAAAATAACCAGTAACGGGCGGGAAAGTGTTGTGCTTATTTCTGCGGCATCCTTCGCCGAATATGAGCAATTCAAAAAACAGAAATACGCCTATGGTGGGGAGGTCACGGACGAATTTGAAAAAGACCTTGATCATTTCATGGAAGAACATAAGGCTGTCCTGGAAGGGCTTGCCAAGTGACTGATAGCTCTGAACCAAACTGGATCAGCATATTTCAGGTTCTGCATATTCAAAAGAAAACTATAGAAAGACAAGGGGGAGGTTCCGGTATTCGTGATGAAGGGCTATTGGAATCTGCTCTTGCGCGCCCAAAAAACTTTTATGCTTACGGTGAGCATGATATTCATGCCCTCGCTGCGGCCTATGCCGAAGGGATAGCCCGTAATCACGCTTTTGTCGATGGCAACAAGAGAGCCGCCTATATCGCATCCGGTTTATTTCTATACCAGAATGGCTACAGGCTGAACATAAAGTCCACCTCTGCTCAAATCACTATATTTGAAAATCTTGCCAAAGGCGAAATGAGCCGCGAAGAACTGGCAGAATTTTATCGCCGAAGCACATCCAGAATAGAAAAACCGCGCCGCCCATGAAAATTATTTTGGCCCCTATGGAGGGTGTGGTTGATTATGCCATGCGGGAACTGCTGACCGCATCGGGGCATTATGACCTGTGTATTACGGAATTTGTCCGCGTGGTGGATCAGGTCTATCGGCCCGCGTTTTTTCGCAAAATATGCCCTGAATTAGATCACGGCGGAAAAACCCGTTCCGGCACGCCGGTGCGGGTGCAATTGCTCGGCCAGCATGCGGACTGGATGGCAGAAAACGCTGCCGTCGCCGCCCATCTTGGCTCTCGCGGCGTTGATATAAATTTCGGCTGCCCGGCCAAAACCGTCAATCGGCACCGGGGCGGGGCGGTTTTACTGCAAGAGCCAGAAACCCTATATAAAATCGTTAAAGCCATACGCCAAGCTGTGCCCGGCCATCAGCCGGTGAGCGCCAAAATGCGTCTGGGCTATGCGACCGCCGACCTTGCCCTTGACTGCGCCCATGCCATTAAAAGCGGCGGCGCGAATATGCTCACCGTTCATGCCCGCACCAAAATAGAAGGGTACAAGCCCCCGGCCCATTGGCATATCATTGATGATATTCGCCGCCATATCAATATTCCCGTCGTGGCAAATGGGGATATCTGGTCGCGGGCTGATGCCGAAAAATGCCGCCGCCTTTCCGGCTGCGAGGATATAATGATCGGGCGCGGAGCGCTATGCCTGCCCAATCTGGTGTCGGTGATCAAGGTGAATGCGGCGCCGATGCCTTGGAAAGAAGCCTGCGCTTTACTGATTTCTTATGCCTGTTTTACGCGCCCCTCCCAACAGCGCGGCTATTTGCCCAGCCGGATCAAACAATGGTTCAGCTACCTGAAACGGCACTATCCAGAAGCGCATATTCTGTTTGAAAAAATTAAACGCTTACGTCAGCTTGATGAGATTATCGCCATGATCAGAAAAGAGGCCTAAACCAAATACCCAAGCAGACCTTGAAACCATATCTTTTATTTTATATATTGGTTAAATAACATTAACTTGGCTCCGGATTTACGATTCGGCCCGCTGAAAGGAAGACGATGACCAACTATGTCGTATCGGCCCTCTATCATTTTACAGAGCTTGCCGATTATCAGGAATTACGCCCAAAATACCATGAATTTCTCACTAAACATCACATTC
>JAJRQU010000217.1 GCA_024280095.1 Alphaproteobacteria bacterium
CCACCCTTAATTCATTTTTTTCTGTAAATCGGAAATGGCCTTTTCAGGGCCCGATTGATTCATGTTTTCCAGTTGATTTGTCGCGAAGACCATAACGACGGTCAGCACGATGCCGGCAACAATGGTTAGCGGCAATGATTCGAGAATTTTGCTCATTGTTATTTCCTGTTTTTTTTCCTATTATTAATTTATATACCAATTCTATGAAATTACTTCCGGATTTTTAATACCCCCTCCGATAGAATTTCGTCCCTGTTCGGACGGCGGCAAGGGTAACAGTTTCTGTGCCATGCGTCAAAATATTGCCATATGTTATTATTAATAAGCAGAACTTCTTTAGGATAAATGGTGCCTTTGTGCCGTAAATATAAAAAATAATGAGAATGACAGAAAACAGTGCCCCGCATCTATATTGTCAAAGAATGGTCGATAAATATGATCATGACCGTTATTTAACTATTCTGTATTCTCCTGCAGAAAAGCGTTCGGCCCTTTTCGCACTTTATGCTTTTAATTATGAAATATCCAAAATCAGAGAGGTGGTTTCTGAACCCATGTTAGGGGAAATCAGGTTGCAATGGTGGCGTGAGGCCATAAATGATATTTTTCAGGGGGACATGAGAAAACATGATATTATTCCAGATTTATCGGCTGCAATAGCTCAAAATGAACTTTGTCGTGATAGTCTGATGACAATCATTGATGCCCGCGCGCAAGATCTTTATGATGAACCTCTGGAAAATAATGCTGCCCTCGAAAAATATTTATCGCAAACGGCGGGCAAGCTGTCTTGCCTTGCGGTTCATATTTTGGGCCAGAGGGATATTGATGATTTAGCGCAAAGGCTTGGAATAGCCTGGGGATATCTGGGGATCATTCGCGCAGTTCCTTACCATTTATCTTTGAAAAAAAATTATATTCCGGCGGATTTAATGAATAAATATGGGTTGTCCCATGCCAAGCTTCTTTCCCCTGACAGGGCTGTTGAAACAAAATCCATCATTCGAGCTCTTTGCCATCAGGCGCAGCAACATCTGGATCATATCACCGCCAACAAGGGGCGTATTGAGACCGCCTCCAGATCCGCCTTTCTTTTAACCTCTCTGGCCCGAAGTTATTTGCAAACTATAAAAAAAGCGGATTATAACCCCTTTGTTCTGACTGAGAAAAAGGATGCCTTGCCGCGCCAATGGCGGCTTTTCATATCGGCCATGTTTAATTTTATTTAATCCGCTGTCTCATCCAGCCATTTGGCGAGGGCGTCCAAGGCACGGATTGATTTGGCGGGCTTGCGGTCTTTACGTTTGATTTTTTTGCCTTCAAGAATGGGCATGATGCCGAAATTGACATTCATGGGCTGAAAGTTTTTCCGGTTGCCGGTTCCGGGAATTTGCCCGCCGGTGATGTAATGTATGAGCGCGCCGAATGCCGTTGTCATGGGCGGCGCAGGAATTTCCCCCCCTTTTCGTTCTGCGGCGGCAAACCGTCCGGCCATCAATCCCATTGCCGCGCTTTCCACATAACCTTCAACGCCGCTGATTTGCCCTGCAAACCTTAAGCGCGGCATCTTTTTGAACCGCAGATTGCTATCAAGAAGATTGGGACTGTTAATGAATGTATTGCGGTGCAGCCCGCCAAGACGGGCAAAACGGGCATTCTCCAGTCCGGGTATTTTTTGAAAGCTTTCCACCTGTGCACCGTATTTCATTTTAGTCTGAAAACCCACCATATTATAAAGCGTCCCGAGCTTATTATCCTGACGCAGCTGAACAACGGCATATGAATCTTCGCCGGTATAGGGGTTGGTCAAGCCAACAGGCTTCATGGGGCCAAAACGCAAGGTTTCGCGCCCTCGTTCAGCCATGACTTCGATCGGCATACAGCCATCAAAATAAGGCGTATTTTTTTCCCAGTCCTTATAGTCATATTTTTCAGTATCAATAAGGTCATCAATGAGAGATTCATATTGTTCTTTGGACAGGGGCAAATTGATATAATCCGCCGTATCGCCCTTATCGTACCGCGATTGATACCATGCCTTGGAAAAATCGATGCTGTCTTTATATATAATCGGAGCGATGGCATCAAAGAAGGCCAATTCGTCTTCACCCGCAATATCCGATATGGCCTTTGCCATGCTATCCGAGGTAAGCGGGCCTGTGGCAATAATCACATTATCCCATTTCTCTGAGGGGATCGCGGTGATTTCTTCGCGAACCATCGTGAATAAAGGATGGGCTTCCAAGGCCTTCTGGACTGATTTGCTAAAGCCTTCGCGATCAACGGCAAGGGCGCTGCCTGCGGGGACACTGTTTTCTTTGGCTGCGGACATAATCAGGGAACCACACCGGCGCATTTCCTCATGAAGCAAGCCAACGGCATTATTTTCATAATCATCAGAGCGAAAACTGTTGGAACAAACCATTTCAGCAAGACCATCTGTTTCATGAACATCGGTTTTTCGTACTGGGCGCATTTCATGAAGAATCACAGGGATGCCCTGTGCCATGATTTGCCATGCGGCCTCTGTACCGGCCATGCCGCCGCCAATGATATGAATTTCTTTAAATGCCATTTGCCTCATCTCCTGATTGACGTGGGTCATATCATTTAAAGCAGGCCGGCACCATAGAAAAAGCGCCATAGAAAAAGCGTCTGCTTTCTAAGAAAAAGCAGACGCTTAAGGCACAATGGAGATTATGTACTCAGTTTGTAAATAGTAAGTTGGGTTGTAATCAGATTTGGTTGAAGATCTGTTACAAATTCATAATAGGACACTTATGGTTAATAAAACGTAAACTTTAATGAAAAATCTAACAAAATTCTATATATAGTTTTTAAGATACTGACCTGTATAGCTTTTTTCACATTCCACTATTGTTTCAGGTGTGCCTTCAGCCAGTATCAAGCCGCCGCCATCGCCGCCTTCTGGCCCAAGGTCAATGACCCAGTCACAGGTTTTTATAACTTCCAGATTATGTTCTATAATAACAACAGTATTGCCTTGATCAACGAGGGTATGCAAAACTTCCAGTAATTTTTTTATATCTTCGAAATGAAGCCCCGTGGTTGGCTCATCAAGGATATATAATGTCCGGCCCGTTGATCTTTTGGATAATTCTTTGCTGAGTTTTACGCGCTGTGCCTCACCGCCGGACAGGGTGGTTGCCGCTTGTCCGACTTTAATATAGCTTAATCCGACCTTTTCCAATGTGGTCATTTTATCACGGATGCTGGGAACAGCGGCAAAAAACCTTGCAGCTTCTTCCACGGTCATCTCCAGAATATCAGAAATAGATTTGCCTTTAAATTTAACTTCAAGGGTTTCCCGGTTATATCTTTTACCATCGCAAACATCACATTGAACATAAACATCCGGCAGAAAATGCATTTCAATCTTGATGAGCCCGTCGCCCTGACAGGCCTCACAGCGCCCACCCTTGACATTAAAAGAAAAACGGCCCGGCTTGTAACCCCGCGCTTTGGCCTCAGGTAGTCCGGCAAACCAATCCCGAATGGGGGTGAAGGCCCCGGTATAGGTCGCGGGGTTTGATCTGGGCGTGCGGCCAATGGCCGATTGATTGATATCCACGACCTTATCAATGAACTCCAGCCCCAGTATGGCCTCATGCGGGGCCGGAACATTACGGTTGTTATTCATCATGCGCGCAACCCCCCGATAGAGCGTGTCGATGGTAAGCGTAGATTTCCCGCTGCCGGAAACGCCGGTGATACAGGTCATGGTGCCAAGGGGAATCGCTGCCGTTATATTATTCAGATTATTACCGGTTGCCCCTTGAATGATGATTTCTTTACGTTTTCTGCCTGCCATATGACCCCTGCGGCGTTCCGGGGGTACAGCAATAGACTTTTTGCCAGATAGATATTGGCCCGTCAGGCTATCCTTATTATCCAATATATCCTGCAAACTGCCCTCGGCCACGATTTCGCCACCATGTTCGCCGGCACCGGGGCCCATATCAATGATATGATCCGCATTGCGAATGGTATCTTCATCATGTTCAACCACCAAAACCGTATTGCCCATATCACGCAGGTTAAACAGAGTTTCCATAAGCCGGTCATTATCCCTTTGATGAAGACCAATGGAAGGCTCGTCAAGAACATATAAAACGCCGGTCAAACCGGAACCAATCTGAGAGGCCAGACGAATTCTTTGTGATTCTCCGCCCGAAAGACTGCCGGATTTTCGGGACAGATTGAGGTAATTCAAGCCGACATTATTGAGAAACCCGAGCCGGGAAATGATTTCCTTTAAAATCCGGCTGGCAATTTCCCGTTGTTTGTCATTCAGTTTTTCTGGCAAGGCCTTGAACCAGTCAAAAGATTCCGCAACGGATAATTCTGTCAATTGACCAATATGATGATGATCAATTTTCACGGACAGGGCTTCTTGTTTCAGGCGGTAACCTTCGCAAGCTTCACATTCCGAAGAACTTTGATATTTCCCCAATTCTTCCCGTATCATATTGCTGTCGGTTTCCCGCCACCGGCGTTCGATATTGCCGATGATGCCTTCAAAAGGTTTTTCGACCTTATATTCCTTGCGATCATCACTATAAATCATCTCGATAGTTTCAGTGCCGCTGCCATAAAGAATGACATCCTGCACTTTTGCCGTAAGCTTTTCCCATGGGTGGTTGGTTTTGAATTTAAAATGCTTGGCAAGGCTTTTTAACGTTTGGGCATAATAGGGGGCGTTGGATTTTGACCAGGGTGCTAATGCACCATCATTAAGGCTTTTGGAGCCATCGGGCACGACCAGTTGCGGGTCAAAATAAAGTTTTTTACCCAGACCATCACAAACGGGGCAGGCGCCGAATGGATTGTTAAAAGAGAAAAGCCGTGGTTCGATTTCCTCTATGGTAAAACCCGAAACCGGACAGGCGAATTTTGCAGAAAAAAGCAACCGCTCACCATTTTTCTCGCCGCTGGCATATTCTATCAAGGCGAGCCCATCTGCAAGGTTCAAGGCGGTTTCCATGCTGTCGGCTAGTCTTGTTTCCAGATCATCCCTGACCACAAGGCGATCCACGACCACTTCAATGGTATGTTTGATTTTTTTATCAAGGGCCGGAATTTCATCAATTTCGTAAAATGTGCCATCCACCTTCACCCGCTGAAAGCCCTGACGCTGTAATTCGGCAAATTCCTTGCGATATTCGCCTTTTCGTCCCCGGATGATTGGGGCCAGAAGATACAGGCGCGCGCCCCTTTCAAGGGTCATAACCCTATCCACCATTTGGCTGACGGTTTGACTTTCAATTGGCAATCCCGTTGCCGGTGAATAAGGCACGCCAATTCGTGCAAAGAGCAGCCGCATATAATCATAGATTTCGGTAACGGTACCGACCGTTGACCGCGGATTTCGGGACGTGGTTTTCTGCTCAATTGAAATTGCCGGAGACAGGCCATCAATATGATCGCAATCCGGCTTCTGCATCAATTCCAGAAACTGGCGGGCATAGGCGGACAGGCTTTCAACATACCGGCGCTGACCCTCGGCATAAATGGTATCAAAGGCGAGGGAGGATTTGCCAGAGCCACTAAGGCCCGTTATCACCACCAGTTTATCGCGCGGAATTTCCACATTGATATTTTTCAGGTTATGCTCTCTGGCGCCCTGAACGGAAATTTTGGTCAGCATGAGAAATCCTGAATATTTTTGCTATATAATGCTCTAACTAATATTGGCAATTTGCCATTTTTTGACAATAAGTCAAGTTCTTATTTTGTTCTCATTGAATTTTACAATAACAGCGGCTATGGTGGTGTCAGATTTATCAATTAATGTTAGGAAAAATAATATGGCCGGAAGTGTCAATAAAGTAATTCTTGTCGGTAATCTGGGCAAAGACCCCGAAGTGCGCCATACGCAAGATGG
>JAJRQU010000218.1 GCA_024280095.1 Alphaproteobacteria bacterium
GGATTTTTCCAGAAGCGTCCATGATTCTTCCCGGCGGGCTTTTTCTCTGGACAGGATTGCTTCGCCAGTGGCGTTTTCGATGCGTTCGACAAAAATGTCTACTTTATCACCGACAGCAAGCTCTGCAGGCTGGCCGGGGGTTCCAAATTCTTTTAATAAGACTCGGCCTTCAGCTTTCAGGCCAATGTCAATAGTCGCCGCTTCTTTGTCGAGTGCGATGATCGTTCCGGTAACAACTTTACCGTCAAATTTTTCGTTTTCACCAAAAACTTCGTTCAGCATTGCTTCGAAATCTTCGGTACTTGGTGCCGTTTGTTCAATGTTCATTTAATATGTTCTCTTTCAATTCATAGTGTTTTATCAGGCCAGCCGGTTGTCTCCGGCGGTCTTTCGGTAACGCAAAACAGGTTAATAGAATGCAGAATATATGACTTTTTTATAGCTTGGGCCTAAGTCAGGTTTTTCTCATTCTGTTCGAAAAAAGCGCCAAAGCCTGTTCGAACACGGTTTCTATATCTGAATTTGTTGTATCAAGCAAGTGTGCGTTTTTGGCCGCTTTCAAGGGGGATGAGGCGCGGTTTGTGTCGCGGCTGTCCCTTTGGATCAGGTCATCCAGAATGGCCTGAAACTGGGCGTCGCTTGCGGCGGGGCCATATTGCTCTAAAACGCGCCGTTTTGCGCGGGTTTCCACGTCGGCAATGATGAATAATTTCAGGGTTGCATCCGGGCAGACAACAGTGCCAATATCCCGGCCATCCAATATTGCGCCGGCCTTTGCGCCGGGCGGGTTTCTGGTAAAATTGCGCTGAAAGTCCAGGAGATGTGCCCGAACGGACGGAATGGCGGCAACCTTTGAGGCAAGGCCCCCTGTTGATTCGCTTTTAAGTTCAGGATCGCTCAAATCAATCTCAGCCAATTTTTTGGCAGCCTTCAAAGCATCCTGTTCATTCTCAGGATCGCCCCCCGCCTGAAATACCTGCAGGCCCACAGCCCGATATAAAGAACCGGTATCAAGATAGGCATAATCAAGATGCGCCGCCAGCTTGCGGGCCAAAGTGCCCTTGCCCGATGCCGCAGGGCCATCAACGGCAATAATGACAGGAGGTTTGGGCCGGCTAATGGGCATTATGACTTGTCCTTTATATCAGCACCCAACCTTATATCAGCACCAAGCCCATTCATCAGGGCGCGAAAGCCGGGGAAACTTGTTTCGATCACCGCGGCGTCATCGAGCTCAACTGGTTTGTCAGTCGCCATTCCAAGAACAAGAAACGACATAGCGATTCGATGATCAAGATGGGTATTAACCGCCGCGCCGCCCGTGATTTCAGCCTTGCCAGTGACGGTCATACCGTCGTCAAATTCGGTGACAAGGCAACCGTTCGCTTTAAGCCCGGCCACCATAGCGCTGATTCGGTCGCTCTCTTTAACGCGCAGTTCGTCAATGCCGCGCATGACCGTATCCCCTTCGGCAAAGCTCGCCGCAACGCATAATATGGGATATTCATCAATCATGGACGGTGCGCGGGATTTTGGCACGGTGATGCCGGTAAGCCTGCTGTATTTCACATGAATATCCGCAACCGATTCGCCGCATTCCTGCCGCTTGTTCATAAAATTTATATCTGCGCCCATTTCTTGTAATGTGGTAAAAATACCGGTGCGCGACGGGTTCATGCCGACATTTTCAATGATAATGTCAGAACCCGGCGTGATCAGGGCCGCAACGGCGGGGAAAGCCGCAGAAGACGGATCTGTAGGCACAAACATCTCTTTTGCCGCAAGCTCTGGCTGTCCGGTAACCGTAATCGCGGTACCATTAGAATCTTTTTGAATGTCTATTTCGATGCCAAAATGTTTGAACATGCGCTCGGTATGATCGCGAGTCGGGGTCTTTTCAATGACGGTGGTCTTGCCGGGCGTATTAAGCGCCGCCAGCAGAATCGCTGACTTCACTTGGGCCGATGCCACGGGAACTTCATAGTCAATGGGCAGGGGATCCATAATGCCGCGTACTGTCAGCGGCAGGGTCATGCCTTCTGACCCGTCAAATGCCGCGCCGAACTTCTCCAGCGGGTCTGTCACCCGTTGCATGGGCCGCGATGACAAGGACGCATCGCCGGTGAAATGCGTATTGAATGGATAGGTGGCAACCAAACCCATAATCAGGCGCGCGCCGGTGCCGCTATTGCCCATTTCAAGGGATTTTTCCGCCGGGCATAATCCGCCGATACCGACACCATATACTAGCCAGTCGCCATTTTCCGCGCGGGATATATCCGCCCCCATAGCCGTCATGGCATGGGCGGTATTCAGGACATCTTCGCCTTCAAGCAGTCCGCAAATCCGGCTTTGACCGATGGCTAAAGTCCCCATAATCAGGGCGCGGTGGGAGATGGATTTATCGCCGGGTACTTTCAGGGTTCCGGTCAGGGCCGTTGCTTTTTGGGAAATCAGGTGATTCATGGGCAAAGTTTCAAACTGTTGATCATTTCATATTTTGAATTCAAATAGCATGATTTAAGGCCACCCGACCAGAAAATACCAAAAAATACCAGAAAATATATGTATTTTTGTTTTTTTGGCCTATAAAAAACCCGATCTGCTAATAAGCTTTGACAGAGGGGCTTATCCGTGGCAAATGCTTTCCTCTCAAGAATAAGCTTAATGAACACGGTTTAAGGAGAATTACGTTGGCTAATCCTGAATGGGGAACCAAACGCCAGTGCCCAAAGTGCGGCACAAGATTTTATGATCTGGGAAAAGATGACCCGATCGTATGCATCGACTGTGGGAAAAAATTTAAGCCAGAGGTCATTTTGAAAAGTAAAATGTCCCCGCTTGAATTGACAACAGAAGATAAAGAAGACGACGTAGAAGAAGAACTTCTGGAGGTTGAAGGCAGCATCAATGATGATGTTGAGGTTGATGCCGATGATAATACGGTTGTTCTGAGCGATGACGACGGCACAAATGTGGCGGATGTTGTCGTAAAAACTAAACCAACGTCACCTGACGAATAATTTTTATTTTTCCACTTGATTATCAAGGGCAGGATGCGTAAATTCTGCTCACTGATTCACAGATTGGAATTTAGGATGTGGATGAGGGGCTATAGCTCAGTTGGGAGAGCGCTTCGCTGGCAGTGAAGAGGTCAGCGGTTCGAACCCGCTTAGCTCCACCACCCTCCGCTTTTTTAATATTTTATGACGAGCATCTGATGTTCAAATGGCGGGCCCATTCGGGAGCTTCTGCGGCGTAACCCTCAAATTCCGGCTGTTCATCGAAGGGCCGTGCGAGCAGTTTCATCAGGCGATCAACTTCTGAAAAATCCCCTTGTTCTGCCTGAAGGATAGCCTGCTGCGCCAGATGGTTTCTCAAGATATATTTCGGGTTCATGCCGTGCATATTTTTCCGGCGTTGCTCGGGCGTATCTTTTTCCAGTTTCCGGCGCTTGTCATAGGCTTGAAACCAGTTTGTAAATGCCGCGCCATATTGTGCTAAAGCATCAATATTTCCAAGACGGCGGAAGAAAATTGTATAGTCAACTTTATGCTCTGCCATGAGGGACAGCAAGTCTGCAACCAATTGACTGTCGCCTTCTATTGGATTACCCAAGCCCATTTTCTGGTTCATCAAGAGATTATAACGGGCGGAAAAAATCTGATGATAATGATCGCGCACCGGCTCTGTCATGTCAGGTGAGATGATTGGCTTCAAAGCATGGCAGAGGGCGAGACAATTCCACAGACCAATATGGGGCTGCTGATTGAACGCATAGCGGCCCATATCATCGGAATGATTGCAGATATAGCCGGGGTCATAGGCTTCCATAAAACCATAAGGGCCATAATCGAAAGTCTGGCCAAGGATTGACATATTGTCCGTATTCATCACCCCGTGGGCAAAGCCAAAAGCCTGCCAATGGGCGATCATATCTGCGGTTCGGGCGGTAATTTCCAGCAGCATACTGTCAAAAGGCAAGGGACTTTTCCGCAGTTGGGGAAAATGAATATCCAGCACATAATCCGCCAGTTTTTTTAAGTCATCATGTTGCTGCGTGTAGAAAAAATACTCGAAGGAGCCAAAGCGGATATGACTTTCACTCAAGCGTAATAATCCGGCGGCGGTTTCCATTGTTTCGCGCCGCACCGGCTCATCACTGCTGATCAAACATAAGGCGCGGCTGGTGGGAATGCCCAAATGATGCAAGGCTTCGCTGGCAAGATATTCCCGAATGCTTGACCGTAAAACGGCACGCCCGTCGCCCATGCGGGAAAAGGGCGTCAGGCCCGCGCCTTTTAAATGCAAGTCCCAGAGAATATTTTTCGCGCCGCGCACCTGCGCCAAAAGCAGGCCCCGGCCATCGCCAAGGCGCGGACTATACCCACCGAACTGATGGCCGGAATAGACCATGGCCAAAGGGGCCGCGCCGGAGATCATCTCAGTGCCGCTGAAGAATTTTAAGGCAATGTCGCCGGATAGCTCATCTGGATCAAGGCCAATCAATGCCGCTGCGGGCGCATTAAAGCTGGCCATGCGGGGATTTGGCAAGGGGCGCGGGGCCATGGAAACCGAAAATTTGTCCCCCAATTTGGTAAATTGGTTGTCAAAGTTCAATTTCATAAAGAAGCTTCTGGATTTTTATATTCTGGTGCGTGATCTATTTCCCGTTGCTGCGCCTTTTTCAGATGTTTATCGGCGCGGCGTTTATCAATGACTTTTGCCGCATCTTCTCCAATATGGGGCAGGCCTTTTTTCCGCGCGAGGGTAACTTGTTTTTCCCGTTCCAGATGACGTTGTTTCTGCGCATTGCTATGGCTGTCATAACAATGTGGGCAGCTCACGCCGCGCCGATAGCTTTCGGCCTGTTTTTCCCTTTCGGTGATGGGCATACGGCAGGCAAAACATTGGTCATAGCTGCCTTCTGCCAGATTATGTTTCACCGATACCCGGCTGTCAAAAACAAAGCATTCGCCTTGCCAAAGGGAATTTTCTTCGGGTATTTCTTCGAGATATTTCAGGATGCCGCCCTCCAGATGATAAACCTCGTCAAAGCCCTGTTGTTTCAGATAGGCGGTTGATTTTTCGCAGCGAATCCCGCCGGTACAATACATGGCAACTTTTTTACCTTCCTTGCCGGAAAGCTGATCCTTGACAAAAGCGGGAAATTCTCGAAAGGTTCCGGTTTGCGGATTTATCGCCCCTTTGAACGTGCCAATGCCGACCTCATAATCATTGCGGGTATCGACCACGACCACATCGGGATCCGCAATCAGATCATTCCAGTCCGCCGGTTTAACATAGGTGCCGACA
>JAJRQU010000219.1 GCA_024280095.1 Alphaproteobacteria bacterium
AAAAGTCGCCGTGGCTCTACAAAAAAATAGATAAAGGACTTACAATGGTTTCCTATCCAACATTGAATTTTAATCTGGGCGAAGATATTGACATGCTGCGGGATACGGTCGCAAGCTTTGCGGCCAGGGAATTGGCGCCGATCGCTGCCGATATTGACAGCAGCAACGAATTTCCGGCTGGTCTCTGGCGCAAGATGGGTGACCTTGGCATATTGGGCGTGACCGTGGGCGAAGAATATGGCGGGCCGGGCATGGGTTATCTTGCCCATACCATCTGTATGGAAGAAATCTCCCGCGCATCGGCAAGCGTCGGCCTTAGTTACGGCGCCCATTCCAATCTCTGTGTCAATCAAATCAAGCGCAATGGCAATGAAGAGCAAAAGAAAAAATATCTGCCAAAGCTCATCAGCGGCGAACATGTGGGGGCCCTTGCCATGAGCGAGTCCGGGGCCGGATCAGATGTGGTCAGCATGAAGCTTCGGGCGGAAAAAAAGGGCGATCGCTATATCCTGAATGGCACGAAAATGTGGATCACCAACGGGCCGGATGCGGATAGTCTGGTGGTTTATGCCAAGACCGATATGGCCGCCGGGCCGCGCGGCATCACCGCCTTTATTGTCGAGAAAAGCTTCAAAGGATTCTCCACGGCGCAGAAACTTGATAAACTTGGTATGCGTGGTTCTAATACCTGCGAGCTGGTTTTTGAGGATTGCGAAATTCCTGCGACAAATATTCTGGGGAAAATTGACGGCGGCGTTCGGGTTTTAATGTCCGGCCTTGATTATGAACGGGTTGTTTTATCCGGCGGGCCTCTTGGGATTATGCAGGCCTGCCTTGATGTGGTGCTGCCCTATATCCATGACCGCAAGCAATTTGGCACGCCCATTGGGGAATTTCAGATGATGCAGGGCAAGATTGCTGATATGTATACCGAACTTGCCGCTTGCCGGGCCTATGTTTATGCGGTGGCCGCCGCCTGCGATCGGGGCGAAACCACTCGCAAAGATGCCGCAGGCTGCATATTATATTCCGCAGAAAAAGCCACCCAAATGGCCCTGCAAGCCATTCAGGCCCTTGGCGGCAATGGCTATATCAATGAATTTCCGGCCGGAAGGTTGCTGCGTGATGCGAAACTCTATGAAATCGGCGCCGGCACCAGCGAAATCCGCCGCATGCTCATCGGACGGGAGCTGTTTGGGGAGACGGTGTAGACAAGTCGTTTGTTTATGGAGTAGGCTCATAATAACGTTGAAATCTAAATCATATTTCCTTTCCGAATAGATAACAGGAGAAAACACATGAGCAATAAGTCACTTTATGAACGTTTGGGCGGTTATGATGGCATAACGGGTTTTTGTAATGATCTCTTGCCCCGGTTGCAGGGTGACGATATTTTGGGCCGTTTCTGGCAACATCGTGGCTCTGACGGTATTGAAAGAGAAAAACAGCTTCTTATCAATTATATCTGTGAAAATGCCGGCGGGCCTGTTTATTACACGGGCCGTGACATGCTTCAATCCCATAAAGGCATGAATATCAGCGAGGTTGACTGGACGATTTTTCTTGGCCATGCCGGTGCCACCATGGAAGCCCTTGGCGTACCAGAAGCAGAATGTAACGATGTGGTTGCTTTCGTGCTCAGCCTTAAAGATGATATTGTCGGGGTTTAAGTTGGGCGTAAAATTATATGAGGTAAAGCCTTTTAAGCTATAGGTTTATTTTCATTAATTATAGTCACTGTTTGTATTTTTTCTACCCAACGGGAAGATACATGACAACGATAACGTATTATACTAATGATACGGCTATATTCTTCGGTAATGTCCCGTGTAAAAATTGGTTCGTGATGAGCAATTCTATTTCGCAATCGTCGAATTTTTTCGAGTGATTCACTAATTTCCCCACGAGCGAGATGTAGGTTAGTATTATCAGCATTAGGAAAAGCATCAGCAAAATAAGGTTTCCATAATCTTGTATCATGGCGCTTCGTAAGCATGCGCTCCCAAAAAGCAAATTTTAAATCAGCTACAACTTTACCTTCTGTAAGGGCCTTTCGTCGCGATAATCTGTCTGATGTTTGTTTAAAATCAACATATGGAGAATAGCCAGATTTAGATTGTGGTAAAGATTTTATAAAACTTTCTGAGGTATGCCAATTTTGGCCATACTTTTGTTCTAGCGCTAGAACAATACCATTTCTTGCAGCGATTTCACAGACTTGTAATGGTATAATCAATGCGGATGAAATTTGAAGATTCCATTGGTATAATTTTAGTGCAGTTGATATATTATTATCTGTAGCAAGCAAGTATGTTGTAAATCTAGGCGTGAAAATAATGTTGGGTAAATTTTGTTCTTCCTCAGGTGTAAATGTCATATAGAGTCCTTAAAACCTTGACAAAAATATATTCTCTGGTAATGTAATTTAAGTAAAGCGCGTGAGAATTGTTGGTGTAAGCCTCCCCTCATCGTTAAGAGAATAAAAAAGCTCGCATTTAGATGTGAGCTTTTTTTTGTTCATTTGATAATAACATGTGATGTTAATCCTTCACCATAACACTGTCCCGGGGGCGGATGTTGCCGTCTTGGGAGAGTAGGATGGCGATGGGTTTGGTTTTGGGGAATTGGGAGAAGATGATCATGAGGATCACGGTGAAGGGCACGCTTAGAAACATGCCGGCGATGCCCCAGATGCTGCCCCATACCGCCAGGGATAACATGACCACAAGCGGGCTGAGGTTCAGGCTGCTGCCCATTAATTTCGGCTCCAGAATGTTCCCGATGATCAGTTGAATGCCCACCAGTGAGGAAATCACGATCAGGAAGGGCGTGAAGGTATCAAATTGTACGAGGCTCAGCAGCGCCGGAAATAAAACCGCCAGCATGGAGCCCACCGTCGGGATAAAATTGAGCAGAAAGATAAAAAAGGCCCAGAAGCTGGCATTATTAACCCCGACCGTGACCAGCACGATATAACAGGCCCCGCCAGTCAAGGCGCTGACGAATGTTTTGACGCCAATATAGGTTTTTACATCACGGGAAATATGCTCAAGAATATTAAATACCGTTTCGCGATGTTGCGAGCCTTCCAGCAAACGGCTGAGCTTAACGTTGAAATATTTCTGTTCCAGCATTAAAAATAAGACATAGATCAAAATCAGACTGGCGCTGCCCGCAAGCGAGGCCAGCGTTCCCGCAAGATTGGTGATGAAGGGGGTTAAATTTACCTGATGAATTAACTGGGCGAAATTGGGTTCTTCTTTAATACCCACCAAGGCAAAAACCTTTGCTGTTAATTTGATGAAATTTTCCTGATAAACCGGCGCGGCTTCCCGAACCTCAACAATATTACTGCTGATCATGCCGATCAGAAAATTCAGAATCAGGATTATGGTCAGGAGCGATGCTATATAACTTACCGCCTTCGGGATATGCCATTTGCCGATGGGGATTTTATGGTAATAATCGGACAGAATATTGATCAGATACCAGATCACTATACTGATCATAAAGGGCACCATAAGGTCGCGGCCAATGACCATAATATATACTGTCAGGGAAATTAGCCCCAATCCCCCCGCATAAGATAAAACGCCCATTATACTCTCCCGCCCTTTAATTAAATTTATGATTGAATTGTCCTGTTTTGTAAGGGAAAGGTCAAGATGTGTTTTATGCCTCGTGGGGCAATAAATGCAATCGTCAATGGAAAACCGGCAATAATATTCAGTGAATGGTCTTGATTAATACTTATTTATACCTATTATAGGCAAACCTGAGTCGTCAGGCAATAGGGAATGGTATATTATAAAAGGGTGCCACATAATGTCAGTTTATCCACATAAAGCAGAAATAGGCAGAAGAAATTCCATCGTAAATAAAGAGGGGTCTTGCGAGAAAGGCACGACTATCAAATCATTTAAAAAAATGCGAATAGCGCGTAAGAAAGCCCGGCAGAAACGAAATGTAGAAAGACTGCTTTCTTTGCCGGTTGCAGGGAGGAATACGGGCGTGCCGGAGACATCATATATTGGCCCGACACCCGAAACGAAGGGTAAGTTGAGGCCGGATCCTCTGGTGCTTTTCGGCAAGAAAAATATCCTGAACAGCGAGCAAATATGGGCCTTTCAGCGTATAAGGCGAGCCATAAAGATCATAACTGATGGCACGGGGGTGCGGACATCCCATTTCACAGGCGCGCCAGTGCAGACCAGCCGGTTTATGGCGGAGAGTGAAAGTGAATATGAAATTAAAATTAAGGATCATTATTGTGACTGGATGGATCGAATGACAGCAGAGCGCCTTCAGGCGGGGCCAATATTGGACATTATTATTGACGAAATGTCCCTCAGCGCGGTTGACCGGAAATGGGGCAAACGCAAAGGCTGGGCCAAAGGGCATCTTCAGGCCTCTTTAACGCTTTACAGTGGTTTTTCATATCTTACAAATAGGGTTAAATAGGAGTTATTACCATGAAAAAAACAAATAATAGGATAAGTGAGCATTTTAACCTTTGGGAGCTGACCCGCAGTGCTATCGCCTTGCGTCATGGCATCCCCAATATTCCTGAGACGCGGGAGATTGAGAGATTAACGCAGCTTGCCAAATATATTCTGGAGCCGGTACGACAAAATTTCGCCATTCCTTTTAGTCCCTCCAGCGGGTTTCGCGGGCCAGAGGTAAACCGTCTGGCCGGATCAAACCCAACGTCACAACATATTTTGGGGCAAGCTGCAGATTTTGAAATCCCGACCATAGGAAATCGCATTCTTGCGGATTGGATCAAGGATAATCTGGATTTTGATCAATTGATTTTGGAGTTTCACCAACAGGATGACCCGAAAAGCGGGTGGGTTCATTGTTCATACAGGGCGCATAATAATCGAAAACACTGCCTGATTTTTGATGGCAGAAATTATAAGGAATTTTAAGATGGGACTATTTTCTAAAATATTTGGCGGGCCGGCTATTGATGCGGTATCGGCCGTGGGTAATGTGGTTGATCAGCTTTTTACCAGTGATGAGGAAAAGGCGCAGGCCGCCATTCTCATGGCAAAAATTCGTCAGAAACCACAATTGCTGCAAGCGGAAATAAATCGGGTTGAGGCCGGTCATCGCTCGCTTTTCGTGGCGGGCTGGCGGCCCTTCATCGGCTGGGTATGCGGGCTTGGGTTTTTATGGGCCTTTTTGTTGCATCCTTTGTTTGAATGGATTGTGGCCGTTCGCGGCCTTGGCATTTCGCCGCCCGAAATTGTCACGGACAATATGATGGAACTGGTGTTGGCTCTGCTTGGCCTTGGCGCCCTGCGCAGCGTTGAAAAAATGACTGGCCGCAGCAAATGACTCTATAAACTTTATGGTTGCAATAAGCCGCTCAATAAGGGAAACTCGGGGACATAATAATGTGAAATTTGGAAAGGGGATATCATCATGAAAAAAATACTCATCGGCCTTGTGGCCATTATACTTATTGTGGTTGGCATCGTCATATACGGCGCATCGCAATCAGAAACCATCATTCGTACGGCAGTGCTGGAATATGCGCCCAAGGCCACGGGGGCTGATGTTTCCCTTGATAAGGTTAGTGTTTCTTTGCTCGGCGGCAGCGCGGGGCTTTCGGGATTGACTGTCGGTAATCCGGCGGGCTTTAAATCCGATCATGCCTTTGATTTAGGCAATATGTCCGTGATGATTGACCTGAAATCTCTGATCAGTGATGTGATTCGTATCAAAGAGGTTCGTATAGACGGGGCGGATTTGATCTATGAAATCGGCACCAAGGGCAATAATATCGGCAAAATTCAGAAAAATATTGAGGCCTATACCCAAAGTTTTGGCCTTAAAGCGTCTGAGGACAGCACCGTCAAATTTATCGTCGATCATATCTATATCACCGGCACCAAGGTAAAATTGGCCAGTGATCTTTTGGGCGGAAAGGGTGCGGCCCTGACCCTGCCGGATATACATCTTAAAAATATCGGCACAGAAGATAAAGGCGCCACCGCAGGCGAAGTTGGCACGGCGGTATTCGGCGCGATCAATAAGGGCCTTAGCAAAATTGTGACCAAGGATATGCTCAATAAAGGCTTGAAAGACGTGAAGAAAAAGCTTGGAGATTTGTTTAAATAGAGGCGTTGCCCATGACAAAGCCATCCTCATGGGGCGATAAACAGCATCAGGAAGCGCCCTTAATAGATAGCTTTCAGCAGTTTTATGAGCGTGTTCTTAAGGCCGAACAAAACGCCGAACGGTTTTTCGCGGCACCATCATCATCACCAAGGATCACACAAAATTTGGTAATTTCTTCGCTAAATTTGGTAAAATGGGCGAGCGGATAAAATTAGAAGACCCGGAATTTGAACGGCAATTCGAAGTTTACGGCACCGATCAGGTGGAAAGCTGTTACCTTCTGGCCCCCGCTTTCATGGAGCGCATCTGTCGGCTGAACCATATGGTCGGTGCCGGCAATCTTCAACTGGCCTTTGACAAGGGTCGTTTGCTGCTCGCCATCAAAAAATCCGGCAACAGCTTCGAAGACGGTTCCGCCTTCTCCAACCTTACCGACATCACAAGAATTGAAAAAACCATCCAGGAACTCACCCTGATTTATGACGTGGTGGATAAATTACGGCTGGAGTTGGAAACACGGGTTTGAGACCAATATTTATTTTTTGGCTGATATGGATATAATATTGTTAACGCTTTTGCTGAGATTGGATTTTCTTGATCTGTTTACTCCAATTTCTGGCAAACAGAACGCTTCGAATAACAATATCCTCACTATTCTTCTCACATTTTGCATATTTTTCGGATTGTGATGTCTCTTTGGCAGCTTTTTGAATCATAAATAATATTTTTGGACTATTAACTTCCGCCGCCAAAGCTATATTTATAGTTGCTACATTTTGTTCAAATTCGGTTGCTAATGGATTGCCTAAAAATTTGCATTGAGTATTTAAATACCATCCTCCTGCAACTTTCGCATAACTATCAAGGGCCGATGCCATGAGTTGTTCCGGGCTAGGGGTTTGTGCGGAAGCAGACGTCGACATCATGAATAGAGCAAAAATAATACTCATATTTCTCATATTATTCCTATAAATCATTGGTTCATTATACAAGTTTAAATACATCGCCGGCGAACTCGTCACACCTGCGAAGGCAGGAGCCGAGGTCTTTTTAAGGAAACTGAAGTGATCCAGAGATTTAGGTCCGGCGTTTTCGGGCAATCCTCAAGCCGAGTAACCCAAGACCCAAAAGGGCAAGCGGTGCTGGTTCTGGAATATTAGTGACCCTATTAATATTTAAGGTCCCGCGCAGAGTTACCTCCATTTCAGGATCAACAATATTTCCCGTATTGTCAAATTTATTAAAATAAATACTAAATACACTTTCTGCTGCATCATTGGAAAATTGAAGCAGATCGTTAGGCAATATATTATTGTCAGTAATTAAATCAGGATTACTGGCTCCGGTTTCTAGAAAATGGAACCCCAAGCCCGTTATCATAAAGCCCCCCGCCGTTAATCCGGAAACATCAAAATCTGCACATGTCCTCTGCCCTAGAGGAAAGGGCCAACCAACCCCTAGAGAGAGCCTGTCCTCAAAAGCTTGCCCGGTGTTGTTGTCTACACCGCCATTTATACTAACTACGCTGGAGGTAAGAAAGTTTTGACATGGACCACCTTGCCGATGCCCCAAATAATTGATAGTTGCGGGCCCACCCGAAAGGTCAAGGCTGAGATTGACCAGCCCAATAGCGAATTCACCAAAACCGAAAGAGACAGGGTCAATACCGAATGCGGGAACTGTATATGAGGAAGTGTCAGAATCATAGAAAAATGATCCCGAATATGTGGTGCCAATGGGAATGGCGTTGGCAACGACACTGCTGCCATATCTATCATCTGTAATGATGGTAAAAGTGTTATCGCCGGGTAAAACTCGGGTAATTGCTTCGGTGATTGTTCCGGAATATCTATATTCGACCGGTGCGGCCTGAGAAATATTTGGAAGAATTATTGAAAAAATAAAAATTGTTGAAAATAAACGCATTTAAATGCCCCCTATTTGTTACGATTGGGAAATTATATGCAATATACATACCAATAAAAATATCTTTAAAAAACAACAGCTTAAACATTAGAGGTTTCTTATTGTTGTAAAAAAATGCGATAAACTGTCAGAATTTTTTACAACATGGTGGGGTTTTATACAAGTCAAATAATTTCCTCACTTTAAGTCGTCACTCCTGCGAAGGCAGGAGTCTAGGTCTTTTTGAGGAAACTGGATTCCCGCCTGCGCGGGAATGACGATAGGAAGGCTGTGTCCCTGCTCGTCACCCTAAATTTGATTGACGTAAACGGCTGCTTCGCGAACAGGGGGCATGTCTGAAATATCTCGATATCGGGCGGATGGATTCTGAAACAAGTTCAGAATGACGGTATAACCAAGGGCGGGGATATTCCATTGGTGACCTTTGCGCCTGTTTATGTTACCCCCTTTTTATGAAGAATATTTCCAATAGATCTGTGCAGACATCCAGCCGGGTGCGGGCGGTTTTGGGGCCGACGAATACGGGGAAGACCCATCTGGCGGTGGAACGGATGCTGGGTCATGCATCGGGCATGATAGGTCTGCCTTTGCGCCTGCTCGCGCGGGAGATATATGACCGGGTGGTGAATTCGCCGCAGAATCCTGCGGGCAGAAATGCCGTGGCTTTGATCACGGGGGAGGAAAAGATCATTCCGCGCAACCCCCGCTTCTGGATTTGTACGGTGGAGAGTATGCCGGTGGACAGGACGGTGGCCTTTCTTGCCGTTGATGAAATCCAACTGGCCGCCGATCCGGCGCGCGGCCATGTTTTTACCGACCGGTTGATGCGGGCGCGGGGGACAGAGGAGACGATGTTTTTAGGCTCTGACATCATTGCGCCGCTCATCCGCCGCTTTGTGCCGGATGCGGAATTTTCAAGCCGGCCCCGTTTTTCCCAATTGATCTATACCGCGCCGAAAAAACTCAGCCGCTTGCAAAGAAGAACCGCCCTTGTCACTTTTTCGGCCCATAATGTTTATGGTTATGCGGAAATGCTGCGGCGGAGCAAGGGCGGGGCCGCAGTGGTCATGGGCAGCCTCAGCCCAAGAACCCGCAATAAGCAGGTCGCGCTTTATCAAAATGGCGATGTGGATTATCTGGTGGCGACCGATGCCATTGGTATGGGGCTGAATATGGATATTGACCATATTTGCTTTGCGGGGACGGCAAAATTTGATGGTCGGCGCATGCGCAGCCTTACCGCATCCGAGGTCGGGCAGATTGCGGGCCGCGCGGGCCGTTATATGAATGGCGGCACCTTTGGCGGCCTTTTGGACGGGGACGGTATGCAGCCCGCCTTAAGTGATGGTATGATCTATGCGGTGGAAAACCATCAATTCGCCCCCTTGGCCATTCTGGAATGGCGCAACAGCGCGTTGGATTATAATCACCCGTCGGCACTGATTCGCTCCCTTGATGCCGCGCCGGACAGAAAAGGGCTGACCCGCACTCAGGAAAATATTGATTTGACGTCATTACGCCGCCTGATAAAAATGCCTGATATTCGCCCCTTGCTTGGCGGCCCGGCGGCCCTGAAAAGCCTGTGGGAAGTCTGCCAGATACCAGATTTCCGCAAGGTCTCGGATGATGAACATATCAGCATTATATCTCATATTTATCGGCAGACTTCTGCGGATAAGGCCGTGATTGACCCAGACTGGCTGACCCGCCAGATCATGCCTCTGGACAATCTTGAAGGTGATGTGGATAGCTTGTCTGCGCGGATTGCACATATCCGGACTTGGACCTATATTTCCCACCGCAGCTTATGGTTCGATGATGCAAAATATTGGCAAGAATTAACAAGAGATATTGAAGACCGCCTATCAGATGCGCTACATGAACGGTTAACACATCGGTTCGTGGATCGACGCATATCAGTTTTAATGAGAGAATTACGC
>JAJRQU010000220.1 GCA_024280095.1 Alphaproteobacteria bacterium
ACTAATGTCAATGAGTGATCCTCTAGCAGATATGCTGACACGTATACGTAATGGACAACGTGTTAATAAAGAAACTGTTAGTTCGCCTGCGTCTAACATGCGTCAACGTGTACTTGATGTGTTAGCACGCGAAGGCTTTATTCGTGGATATAACCGTAATGAAGACCAAACCGGTAAGCCACAGATTAGTATTGAGCTGAAATATCATGAAGGAAGTCCGGTCATCCGCGAGATTAAGCGGGTATCAAAGCCAGGGCTTCGGGTTTATTCTTCTGTGGCAGATTTGCCGCGCATCAGGAATGGCCTGGGTATTTCTATTGTTTCAACCCCTAAAGGTGTCCTTTCCGATTCTGAAGCTCGCGCTCAGAATGTTGGCGGCGAGATCATCTGCACAGTATTCTAAGGATAGAAGTTATGTCTAGAATTGGTAAGAAAGCTGTTGCTGTACCTCAGGGTGTAGAAGCAAATCTTAATGGTAAGGAACTTACGATTAAGGGACCAAAAGGCGAGCTTGCAATGACATTCGTTGCGGATGTCGAGGCGAAGCTTGAGAATGGCGAAATTCTGGTTACCCCAGTTGGTGATACAAAGCGTGCCCGGTCAATGTGGGGCATGCAGCGCACTTTGGTCGCAAATCTGGTAGAAGGCGTTATAAAGGGCTACAGCAAGACATTGCTTTTGGTCGGCGTTGGGTATCGCGCAGCCGTTAAGGGCAGCAATGTCCAGCTTCAGCTTGGGTATAGTCATGATGTTATTTATGCGATTCCCAAAGGTGTTGACGTGAAATGCCCGGATCAGACGACCATCATCATTTCCGGTATCGACAAGCAAAAAGTTGGTCAGGTCGCTGCGGAAATTCGTGAATGGCGCAAACCAGAGCCTTATAAAGGCAAGGGTGTTAAATACTCCGATGAATATGTCTTCCGTAAAGAAGGCAAGAAAAAATAATAGGTGCTCGTTATGCTTAGTGGTAAAAAGTTATTTAATCGTCGCCGGAACCGGGTACGGACTCGTATTCGCAAGGTGACAACAGGACGGCCCCGGCTTTCTGTACATCGCACGAACCAGCATATCTATGCACAGGTTATTGATGATGCGCAGGGCGTTACCGTTGCCGCGGCATCCACATTGGATGCTGACCTGCGTAAAGCTCTGAAAATTGGCAGCAATGCTGATGCAGCAGCAGAAGTTGGAAAATTAATTGCAGACCGCGCCAAGAGCGCCGGTGTTGATACAGTGGTTTTTGATCGGGGTGGTTTTCTTTTCCATGGCCGGGTAAAAGCTCTTGCAGATGCCGCGCGCACCGCTGGTTTGAATTTTTAGTGCGTATGAAGGGAATATAATATGGCACGGTATGAAAAAGATAACCGTCAGCCGGAAAGTGACCTGATTGAAAAATTGGTTCATATCAATCGCGTGGCCAAAGTGGTCAAGGGTGGCCGTCGTTTTGGTTTTGCGGCATTGGTTGTTGTCGGTGACGGCAAAGGTCAAGTTGGTTTTGGCAAGGGTAAGGCACGGGAAGTTCCCGAGGCGATCCGCAAGGCAACAGAAGAAGCAAAGAAATCCATGGTTCGCATTCCGTTGCGTGAAGGCAGAACATTGCATCATGATATCGAAGGCCGTCACGGCGCCGGTAAAGTGGTTATTCGTTCCGCGCAAGCAGGTACAGGCATTATCGCCGGTGGCCCCATGCGTGCTGTTTTCGAAGCATTGGGCGTACAGGATGTTGTGACCAAATCATTGGGCTCATCTAATCCTTACAACATGGTTCGCGGTACTTTTGATGCGCTTAAGCAACAATCTTCCCCGCGCATGATTGCCGCCAAACGTAGCAAGAAGGTTAGCGAAATCGTAAGCCGACGCGGCGAACGTGAAGCCGCTGCACCTGAAGTTGCTCAAGAAGTTACGGAGTGATCTAATGGCTGATAAAAAAATGTTAAAGGTAACGCAGACCGGTAGCCCGATCCGCCGTCCTCAAGACCAACGGGCAACGCTCATTGGTCTTGGTTTAAATAAAATAAACCGCACCCGTGAATTAGAGGATACACCATCTGTTCGTGGTATGATCCACAAGGTTCGCCATATGGTGAAGGTTGAAGAAGTATAATCCCTCCCCATATGATAGTCATAGGGAAAAGGTGACAAGGTAAAGACCATGAAACTTAATGAAATTGCCAATAATCCAGGCGCAACTAAAGACCGCAAACGCATCGGGCGCGGCATCGGTTCAGGTACGGGTAAAACCGGCGGACGCGGCGTAAAAGGTCAGAAATCCCGTTCAGGGGTTGCTATAAAAGGCTTCGAGGGCGGGCAAATGCCCATCTATCAACGTCTGCCTAAACGCGGCTTTAACAATATTAACCGTAAGGTGTTTGTTCCTGTTAATCTTGGTGGCTTGCAGGAAGCCATTGATGCCAAGAAACTGGATCCTAAAAAGGCCATTACAATTAACCTGTTGCAAGAAGCAGGGCTGGTTAATGGTGTGAAAGATGGCGTTCGGTTGCTGGCAAAAGGCGAACTGAAATCTAAAGTGAATATCGAAGTGTCTGGTGCTTCTGTGGCTGCGGTGACAGCTGTTGAAAAAGCTGGCGGAACGGTTACCGTAACAGTATCGCCAGCGGCAGCGTCTCAGGAAGCTTCCAAATAATATTATTGGTAACAGGGATTATACGAGATGGCATCAGCAGCTGAACAACTTGCAGCAAATCTGAACTTCGGCGCCTTTTCCAAGGCCACTGAGCTGAAGAAGCGTATCTGGTTTACCCTG
>JAJRQU010000221.1 GCA_024280095.1 Alphaproteobacteria bacterium
GAAAGGCCCTATCATATTTATCAACCAAACTCACTTTTCTCTCCTTTCCAAGCACGGGAGGCTATGGCGTTTTCACCATAACCCGGCAGAATAATTCAGTCTGCGGCCAGCGCACCATGTCCAGAAGAGGGCTTAGGAAACCCGGAAAAGGATTTAGGAAACGAAGGCTTCGGAGTGGAGCCAAGGAAAGTCATTTCCTAGCTCAACACTTATGATTATACATATAGGGAAAAAAAAATCTACTGTTGATATATGTCAAAAATGCATTTTTTTATTTGTGGATATTCATTACTTATATTCATTACTTATATTCTGGTCCAACTTCCTGGTCGCAATCGGGATTAGGGCATTCGGGCGTGTTATGTTTTGAACAGACTGCCGCAAGGTCATGGTCGCAAAAACCGCAAAGTGCGCTGATTTTAGGAAGAATCACAGAATTCTTATTTATTTCAAAACCATTTTCCTTGAATTTTTTTAACGTGCGGGAAAATGTTTCCGGTTTCATATCGAGATAGGAGGCAATGAGCGACTTATCATAGGGCAGTTCAATAAGATCCGGCACTTTCCCTTGATCCAACAACAGTTTCAGCAAAAACCATCCGACGCGTTCCGCTGCGGGTTTCAGGCGGATATTCTCGAATTCCTGAATTAAGCTATGGGAATGTTTGGAGATGCCGTCCAATACCCTGAGCGCGAGTTCGTTATGCAGCTTTATTTTTTCACGAATAATGGGCGCGGGAAAAGTTAAGATAACAGATTCTTTGACCACTTGCGCGCTGACCGGGTAATTGGCATTCAGGAAAACAGCCGATTCGGCGACCATATCGCCGCTGGACAGCATTTGCAAAACAGTTTCATGGCCGCTTGAGGTGCCCTTGAAGAGTTTCACCCAACCGCTCAGGACGATGTGAAGCCGGCTGGAAACCTCGCCCTCCAGAAACAGAAGGTTACCCTTTTTATATGTCCGAACCTGCGCATGTTGTAATAGGTCAGACAGGATATTTTCTGGCAAATTGATAAAGAAGGGCATTTCTTCGATAAAGGCTCTTTGCTGCGCATTGATGCCTTCGGCAGCGCGCGTGACATTGATTTGGGTTGCCTGCGAAGGTATAATTTCTGGCACGTTATTTTTCGGAAGTGTTTTAATTAACTTCTCTTCTACCTTTTTCATCAGGTTCATTTGCTCTGAGGTCATTGCGAACCAATATTCTGGAGCAAGTTTAGAGACGGAAACTTTATTTCCCTTTTTCAAATCATCATGAACTTCAGAAAGTTCGCGCACGGCCGCGCCCTTCATAAGGGAGTTATATATTTCTTTTTGCTGGTCATTGGCCATGGCAAAAAAAGTGCGTTTAAAACTATCTTGCTCGGAAATAAGAAACCGAAAACGGTCAAGAAATTCCCGATTGTCAAAGGATTGTGTGACCAGGCCACGGACGCCAAGCGCCCTTTCCCGGCCATATTTTTCTTTAAGTTGTAAAAAATATGAATAGGCACTGACTTTTGCGGAATCATTTTCCTTATTAAATAAAGCCATAAGAACCATAATGTCCATTAGGGGACTGATGACGTTATGGCTGTAGCCACTGATGATCTCTGTCGGCGTGAATTCAAGATTGAGTATTTTGTTTCTACGGGATTTAACGGTTTCGGAATTATCGAGCACAGTTTCCATCTTTTGGAGAAGCTCTCTATCGAAGGTCTCGTCTTTATACCATTTCTTTAATTCCAGGCGAATATTCTCAAAGGCCGCTTGACTTCTGTCAAATACCGCAAGCATTTCTTTTTTAAAAAGCTGTCCGTGGCTGCTGACAAAAAACACAGCGCATCCCCGTTCTGCCTGCATTTCATGCAGGGCGCTGCCAAGATAAAGAAGAGTTTTATTCATATTTTTTGCATTAACCGTTTATATACCCGCAGCAATGTTAAAGCAGTTTTATAAGCGGCACAAGTTTTCTTGTGCTTAAAATATTGACATGCCCATAGAGGGCTTTCTGTAAAACATCAATAATTGATCAAAGTCAAATCATAGGCCGCCGCCTTTTCCTAATGTGCAGCATAAGGGAATTTAATAAATGTAATTTTTGTTAAAAGGATGTGGTTATGCATATTGCAAATGTAACCGGGGGAGAACAAAAACAGGCTTTGACGGCAAGTACGCTGGCTTTTACGGTTTGTTTTGCGGTTTGGACAATTTTCTCCATCATTGGTTTGAAAATCAAAATGCAGTTGGGCCTTACGGACACAGAATTTGGCATTTTGGTGGCAACCCCCATATTAACCGGCTCATTAAGCCGGATTTTTTTGGGGGTATGGGCGGATCAATATGGCGGGCGTGTTATTTATACCTTTCAGATGATCGTGACGGCTCTGGCGGCCTTTCTTTTGACTAAAGTTACAACCTACCCGATGTTTCTTGTGGCGGCGCTTGGTGTTGGCCTTGCCGGCGGTAGTTTTGCGGTGGGAATTTCTTATGTATCCACATGGTACCCCAAAGAACGTCAAGGCACAGCGCTTGGCATTTTTGGTATGGGTAATGTCGGTTCGGCAGTCACCACTTTTGGGGCGCCTTTTCTGCTCATTCTTATGGATGGACAATGGCAGGGGGTGGCGCAAATTTATTCTGTTGTTCTGTTGATCACAGCCATATTGTTTTACGTTTGTACCAAAGATGATCCCGCGCTTCGTGATCGCCGTGAGAAAGGCATCCGCCACGCGACATTTTTTGAGCAAATGGCCCCCCTGAAGAATATGCAGGTATGGCGTTTCTCGCTCTATTATTTCTTTGTTTTCGGGGCATTCGTGGCTTTGGCCCTTTGGTTGCCGCATTATTATATTGGGGCTTACGGCCTTGACATTAAAACAGCCGGCATGTTGACCGCGGCCTATGCGCTTCCGGGCAGTGTGTTTCGGGCCTTGGGGGGATGGTTGTCAGATAAGATAGGCGCCAGAAGAGTGATGTATTGGACCTTCAGCGTTTGCGTTGCCTGCACATTCATTTTGTCATATCCCGCGACGGATTATACCGTGGCGGGCATTGATGGCCCCATAAGTTTTAATATTACTATTCCCCTCGGGCTGTTTGTGTTTTTAACCATTGTGCTTGGTTTCTTTATGTCTCTGGGCAAGGCGGCGGTTTATAAGCATATTCCGGTTTATTATCCGGGCCATGTGGGGTCTGTTGGTGGTGTTGTTGGCATGATTGGCGGATTGGGCGGATTTTTTCTGCCGATTACTTTTGGCGTTATGAATGACTTGATCGGGGTTTGGACAAGCTGTTTCATGCTGCTCACCATTTTGATCGGCATTGCCTTGATCTGGATGCATTTTGCCATTGTCCGTATGGATCGCCGGGATATGCCAGGGCTAAAAGGCCCGCGCTATTTACCGGAGCTGGATGGCATTAATAATGAGAAACAAGCCTGAGTGTTGAGGAAGCAGTGGGTGAGGGCGCGCCCCTCACCCTTCTGTTGTTGATTTAAATATTAGATTTAAGGATAGGAATATGGCGAAAGATATCAGCGGATGGAATCCCGAAGATCCTGACCAATGGGAAAAAACGGGAAAAGCGATAGCCACGAGAAATTTATGGATTTCCATACCCAGTCTTTTATGTGGATTTGCGGTTTGGTTATATTGGGGCATCATTACGGTTCAGATGCTTAATCTGGGTTTTCCCATTGCCAAGGGGGAACTTTTTACCCTGATGGCCATTGCGGGCTTGACCGGAGCCACCCTTAGAATTCCCAGCACCTTTTTTATTCGAATTGCCGGCGGGCGGAATACGGTCTTCTTTACCACGGCATTATTGATGATACCGGCCATTGGCACCGGATTTGCCTTGCAGGATATCAATACGCCCCTATGGCAGTTTCAGCTATTGGCCTTTTTATCTGGTTTGGGCGGCGGTAATTTTGCCTCTTCCATGTCCAATATCAGCTTTTTCTTTCCGAAAAAAATTCAAGGATACTCTCTTGGCATGAATGCCGGACTGGGTAACTTTGGGGTAACAACCATGCAAATTCTGGTGCCATTATTTATGACGTTTGGTATTTTTGGCGGTGCGCCAATGGAGTTGGTGAATACCAGTGGTACGTTGATAGGTAAAATTCCGGCTGGTACGGAAACTTACATTCACAACGCAGGTTTTGTATGGTTGTTATTCCTTGTTCCCCTGGCCTTTGCCGGCTGGTTTGGCATGAATAATATTACGGATGAACATGTGTCGCCCGATGTCGGTAATCCCATGAGTGTTTTTGTGAAGATTTCCTTCATGTTGTTCTTGGGTTTTGTGGCGGCGGCTTGCGGTCTGTGGCTTATGTTGCCTGAAACAACATCGGGGTTTCCCACATCTGGTTTTGGATTAAGCAAATGGCTGGTGCTGCCTATGGTGATTATTCTGACGGTATTCTTGTTGAAGATGATTCCGGGCCAAATCGGTGGTAATTTGAAACGCCAATATAAGATTTTCAATAACAAACATACATGGGCGATGACCGTGATTTATACCATGACTTTTGGATCATTCATTGGTTTCGCGGCGGCCTTTGGTTTGGCCATTAAAGTGATATTCGGGTATCAGCATATCATGGTGGACGGAATTATGACCCATAATATTGTTAACCACAATGGCCCAAGTGCTTTGATGTTTGCCTGGACCGGGCCTTTTATCGGGGCGTTGATCCGTCCCTTTGGCGGCATGCTGTCGGACAAGTTTGGCGGCGCCCGGGTGACCCAATATATCTCTATTGTTATGGTGGTCTGTGCCTTGGGTGTGGCGTATTTTATGCAGCAGGCCTATGCCTCTGCGACGCCGGAACAGTATTTTATACCTTTCCTGACCTTGTTCCTCATTCTTTTTGCCGCAACAGGGATTGGCAACGGGTCGACTTTTCGCACCATTGCCATGGTTTTTGATAAAGAACAGGCGGGCCCTGTGCTGGGCTGGACTTCCGCTGTGGCGGCTTACGGCGCGTTTATCATCCCAAAAGTTCTGGGCGAAGAGATCAAGTCAGCAACGCCTGAATATGCCCTTTATGGTTTTGCCATATTCTATTGCATTTGCATCGTTATCAACTGGTGGTTTTACTTGCGCCCCGGCGCTTATGTGAAAAACCCTTAAAACAACCAAGAATCTTAAGTGAGAAATTATTATGAGCCATTTTCTAGATAAATTAACCTTCTTTACAAGAAAACGTCCTGAGGTATTTTCAGACGGCCACGGCATTACCACAGAAGAAGACCGTGGATGGGAACGCACATACCGGGGACGTTGGGCGCATGATAAGGTCGTGCGGTCTACGCACGGCGTAAACTGCACAGGATCATGCAGTTGGAAAATTTATGTCAAAGGGGGTTTGGTCACTTGGGAAACCCAGCAAACGGATTATCCCCGTACCCGCCCTGACTTGCCTAATCATGAGCCGCGTGGCTGCGCAAGGGGGGCGAGCTATAGCTGGTATTTATATAGTTCGGCGCGGGTGAAATATCCCATGATCAGAAGCCGCTTGCTGAAGCTGTGGCGGGCGGCAAAAGATGTGGCTCATGATCCGGTTATTGCCTGGGCAAATATTGTTGAGGATCAGGAGAAAGCCAAAAGTTATAAGCAAATACGCGGCCTTGGCGGCATGGTTCGGGCCTCGTGGGACGAGGTGAATGAGATTGTTGCAGCGGCCAATATCTATACCGCCAAGACTTATGGCCCAGACCGGATCATTGGCTTTTCGCCCATTCCGGCCATGTCCATGGTTTCTTATGCGGCGGGATCACGCTATCTATCCCTTATCGGCGGTACCAGCATGAGTTTTTATGACTGGTATTGTGATTTGCCGCCTGCCTCACCGCAGGTTTGGGGGGAGCAAACCGATGTGCCGGAAAGCGCCGACTGGTATAATTCCTCTTATATTATGGCTTGGGGATCCAATGTGCCTCAGACCCGTACGCCGGATGCCCATTTCTTTACCGAAGTGCGCTATAAAGGCACCAAAACCGTGGCCGTCACACCGGATTACAGCGAGGTCGCCAAACTAAGCGATATATGGCTTAATCCCCGTCAGGGAACGGACGCGGCGATGGCGATGGCGATGGGGCATGTGATCCTGAGCGAATATCATGTGAATGCGCAAAGCGAATATTTTGACGATTACACGCGGCTTTATTCTGATATGCCGTTTCTGGTGCAGATTGACAGTCAGGACGGGGTTTATGTGGCGGGCCGCACATTACGGGCTTCTGATTTTGAAGATAATCTGGGTCAGGAAAATAATCCGGAATGGAAATCGGCCGTGATTGACGCCAATACCAATGAAGTGGTGATTCCAAACGGTACCATTGGTTCCCGCTGGGGCGAAGATGGCAATTGGAATCTTGAATCCAAGGACCTGCAGAATGATCATGAAATCTGGCCCCAGAAATCATTGGTGAAAAACCATGACGAGGTCTTGTCCGTGGGATTTCCCTATTTTGGCAATCTGAAAAATGATCAACCAATCTTTAAAGCCACGGATCATGACAGTGTTTTATTTCATAATATTCCGGTTCGGAAAATTAAAACCCGTGACGGCGATAAATATGTTGCCACGGTATTTGATTTGATGATTGCCAATTATGGGGTGGATAACGGTCTGGGCGGTGATAACACGGCGAAAAGTTATGATGAGGATAAACCCTATACCCCGGCATGGCAGGAGAAAATAACCGGCGTATCCCGAGAAAAGGTGATCAAGGTTGCCCGCGAATTTGCGGAAAATGCCGATAAAACACGCGGACGATCCATGATCATCATCGGGGCGGCCATGAACCATTGGTATCACATGGATATGAATTATCGCGGGGTGATCAATATGCTGGTTATGTGCGGCTGCGTTGGTAAATCCGGCGGCGGCTGGGCGCATTATGTGGGACAGGAAAAATTGCGCCCGCAAACCGGTTGGGCGCCTCTGGCCTTTGCCCTTGACTGGCATCGCCCGCCGCGTCAGATGAATTCAACTTCTTTCTTCTATAGCCACTCAAACCAATGGCGATATGAGAAGTTGGGCGTGGATGAAATATTGTCCCCCCTTGCGGATAAGAAGAAATGGCAGGATTATTCCCTGATTGACTGTAATGTGCGTTCTGAAAGAATGGGCTGGCTGCCTTCCGCGCCGCAGTTGGAGGAAAATCCTCTGGAGATCACCAAAAAAGCCAAAGCTGCGGGCAAGCCGACCGCAGAATATATTGCGGGCCGCTTGAAAGACGGCTCTTTAAAAATGTCGTGCGAGGATCCGGATAATCCGAAGAACTTCCCGCGTAATATGTTCATTTGGCGGTCTAATATTCTGGGGTCCAGCGGCAAGGGCCATGAATATATGCTGAAACATCTTCTGGGCACCCAGAATGGTGTCATGAGCGAAGATATTGGACAGTTGGGCATACAAAAACCAAGCGAAGTCGTCTGGCATGACACCGCGCCGGAAGGCAAGCTTGACCTTGTGGTAACCCTGGATTTTCGTATGTCAACGACCTGCCTCTATTCTGACATCGTACTGCCCTCTGCCACATGGTATGAGAAGAACGACCTGAATACGTCGGACATGCATCCCTTCATTCACCCCCTGAGCCGCGCTGTAGACCCCGCATGGGAAAGCCGCAGCGATTGGGATATCTATAAAGGTCTGGCGGAGAAATTCTCGGAACTCTGCCCCGGACATCTGGGTGAAGAAACCGATGTGGTTGCCGTGCCGATCCTCCATGACACGCCCGGTGAATTAGGACAGGGACTGGATGTGAAGGAATGGAACAAAGGCGAAATTGAGGCCATTCCCGGCAAAACCATGCCGTCTTATATTGAGGTGGTGCGGAATTATCCGGATACCTATAAAAAATTCACCGCCCTTGGGCCGCTTATGACCAAAGTCGGTAACGGCGGGAAAGGCATCGCGTGGAATACGGAGCCTGAATATAAATTCCTTGGGGAATTGAACAGGGTTGTTCTTGATGAAGGTGTTTCAAAAGGGATGCCTTGCATAGAAACGGATATTGATGCCACAGAGGTTATTTTATCTCTGGCCCCTGAAACCAATGGTCAGGTGGCCGTGAAGGCATGGGCCGCGCTGGAAAAAATCACCGGCCGTAAGCATCAGCATTTGGCTTTGCCCAAAGCGGACGAGAAAATTCGCTTTCGGGATGTTCAGGCCCAGCCCCGCAAGATTATCTCTTCGCCCACATGGTCAGGGATTGAAGATGAACATGTGAGCTACAACGCGGGCTATACCAATGTTCATGAGTTGATCCCCTGGCGCACCCTGACCGGGCGGCAGCAATTCTATCAGGATCATAGCTGGATGCGTGATTTTGGGGAGGGATTCTGCGTCTATAAACCGCCGATTAATACCAAGACAACAAAACCGGTTGAGACCTTAAAGGGTAATGGTAATCCCCAGATTGCCCTGAACTGGATCACGCCGCATCAGAAATGGGGCATCCACAGCACCTATTCAGAAAATCTGTTGATGCAGACATTGTCGCGGGGCGGCCCTATCGTCTGGCTCAGTGAGGTTGATGCCCGGAAAATCGGGGTTGAGGATAATGACTGGATCGAGCTTTATAATGTGAATGGTGCCATCGCCTGCCGCGCTGTTGTTTCGCAGCGGGTCAATGAGGGCATGTGCATGATGTATCACGCTCAGGAGAAAATCATCAATACCCCCGGCGCAGAAACGACCGGCAAGCGGGGCGGTATTCATAATTCGGTGACCCGCGCCGTGGTCAAGCCGACCCATATGATTGGGGGCTATGCTCAATTATCTTACGGGTTTAATTATTACGGCACGGTGGGGTCAAACCGCGATGAATTCGTCATTTGCCGCAAAATGGATAAAGTGGATTGGATGGACGAGCCGGCGGACGGTGTCTCTGGCAACCTTGATCATGAGGAGTTAGTATAATGAAAATTCGTGCTCAGATTGGCATGGTCCTGAATTTGGACAAATGCATAGGGTGTCACACCTGTTCGGTAACCTGTAAAAATGTATGGACATCTCGCGCGGGTGTTGAATATGCGTGGTTTAATAATGTTGAATCCAAACCGGGCGTTGGCTATCCCCGGGATTGGGAAAACCAGAATAAATGGAACGGCGGCTGGATGCGCCTTGGCAATGGAAAGCTTAAGCCCAAGATCGGCGGAAAATTCAGGGTTCTGGCAAAATTATTCGCCAATCCTGATTTGCCGGAAATTGATGATTATTATGAGCCTTTCACCTTTGAATATGACCGGCTTCAGAAATCACCAGAGGTTAAAACGCCGCCCACAGCCCGTCCGCATTCCGCCATTACCGGCGATGTGATGGATAAGCTGGAATGGGGCCCTAATTGGGAAGAAATTCTGGGCGGTGAATTTTCCAAACGGTCAAAGGATTATAATTTTGGCCAGATGGAAAAAGAAATATACGGCGAGTTTGAAAATACATTCATGATGTATTTGCCGCGCCTGTGTGAACATTGCCTGAATCCGACCTGTGCGGCGGCCTGTCCCAGCGGCGCCATATATAAACGCGAAGAAGATGGTATCGTGCTGATCGATCAGGATAAATGCCGGGGCTGGCGCATGTGTGTCAGCGGCTGTCCTTACAAGAAAATCTATTTCAACTGGGACAGCGGAAAATCTGAAAAATGTACATTCTGCTATCCGCGCATTGAGGCCGGAGATCCGACGGTTTGTTCCGAAACCTGCGTTGGCCGCATTCGTTATCTTGGCGTGATGCTCTATGATGCGGATCGTATATCAGAGGCCGCGAGCGCCGAGGATGTGGAAGACCTATATCAATCTCAATGTGATATTTTCTTAGACCCCCATGATCCTGAAGTCATTGCTCAGGCCAAAAAAGACGGCGTGCCGGATAGCTGGCTTGCGGCGGCGAAAAACTCGCCGGTTTATAAAATGGCGATGGACTGGAAGGTTGCCTTCCCGCTTCATCCGGAATATCGCACGCTGCCCATGGTTTGGTATATTCCGCCATTGTCGCCCATTCAGTCCGTCATGGAGGACGGCAGACTGGAAAAAAGCGGTGTCATCCCCGATGTTCAGGATCTTCGTATTCCTGTGAAATATCTGGCCAATATGCTGACGGCGGGTAAGGAGGAACCTGTGGTTCATGCCTTGGAAAGAATGCTGGCAATGCGGGCCTTCATGCGCGAGAAAACGGTCGAAGGGGTTACTGATCTGGCCATATTGGAACGGGTTGGTTTGAATGAGAAAACGCTGGATGATATGTACCGGATAATGGCGCTTGCCAATTACGAAGACCGCTATGTCATTCCCAGCAATCACCGGGAATATGCCGGGGAGACACCCTTTGACAATGATATTGCTTTCGAGCAACGCAGCTCTTGCGGTTTTACCTTTGGCAATGATTGCGGCGGGGGCGGGGAGACCCGAAAAAACCTGTTTGGCAATTCAACCCATAAAAATACCATGAGCGGAAAAGTGAGGAGTTAAGCGATGAAAACCTTTAAAATTTTAGGGTTGCTGCTGTCATATCCTAAGGAAGATTTAATAGAGCATCTGGATGATTTGGGGCAAGTGATCGTGGCTGAACGCCTCCTGCCTGCCCGGCAGATCAAAAAAATTGTAAAATTTATCGAGGACATGAAAACGCAGGATATTTATGTGCTTCAGGAAAATTATGTCGAGTTATTCGATCGGGGGCGGGCTCATTGTCTGCAATTGTTTGAACATATCCACGGCGAAAGCCGCGACCGGGGGCAGGCCATGGTTAATCTGGCCGAAGCCTACGGGGAAAAAGGATTATATGTATCGGCAGGGGAGCTACCGGATTATCTGCCATTATTTCTGGAATATCTTTCCTTATGTTCTGCCAAGGAGGCTCTTGAAATGCTGGGCGATCCCATCAATGTCATTGCCACCATCGGGGTGAAATTGAAAAAACGAAAATCATCTTATGCGGTAATTTTCGAGGCCCTGGAATCCCTGTCAAAAGTTAAGCCTGATGCCGATATGATTGCGCTTGTCCGGTTAGAGCCTCTCGTGGAAATGAGCCATGATGACATTGATGCAGAGTGGGAAGAGGCCAATGCCTTTGACAATAGTGATGTGGACGGGGCGGATTGCGGCAGCTGTGATATTTTCCCGAATGCGACAGAAGAGATTAAAAAATTCAATGATAAAAACATGAATGGAGGTCAGTAATATGCCAGAAACAACATCATTTCTTCATCATCTGGCCTTTGGCATCTATCCCTATATTGCCGTGTTGGTGATGGTTTTGGGGTCGATCCTGCGTTATGATCGTGATCAATATAGCTGGAAGGCAAATTCCAGCCAGCTTCTGCGATCAAAGGGCATGAGGCTCGGCAGTAATTTATTCCATATTGGTATTATCCTGCTGTTTTTTACCCATCTTGTCGGGCTTTTGATGCCTGAATCTGTCTATCATCTGTTTATGACGACCGAGGCCAAGCAAATGATGGCCATGATCGGCGGCGGTATTCTGGGCGGAATATGTTTTATCGGCCTGACGATTTTGATCGTGCGGCGTATGACCGACAAGCGCATTCGTGCCACCAGCAAAACGTCTGACCTGCTGCTGTTATGGATGCTGTATATCCAGCTGATTCTGGGTTTGATATCCATATATTATTCCGCGCAGCATCTGGATGGCTCCTCTATGGTGGCCTTGGGGAACTGGGCGCAGCATATCGTGACGTTCCGCAGCGGAGCCGCCGATTTTATTATCCATGAGCCATGGGTTTTCAAGGCACATCTATTGCTAGGGCTGACCATATTTCTGGTCTTTCCTTTCACCCGCCTTGTGCATATGTTAAGCGTGCCGGTGAAATATATTTTCCGGACGGGCTATCAGATTGTCCGTAAACGTGGCCGAGGATATTGAGCCAAGGATATTGAAAGGAATATTAATGCCGGTATTTGTCAATAATTGTGAAATCTCTGACGAGGAAGTTCACGCAGAAATGATCAATCATCCCGCACCCGACGTGGATGCGGCGCGGCTTGAGGCCGCCCGCGCGCTGGTGGTTCGGCAATTGCTGCTTGAGGATGCGGCCGAGCGGGAGCTTATCAGCTTTAAAGATATCTCAGGCCTGGAAGAAGAACAGGGTGAGGCCGTCATAATCCGGCTTTTGGATGAGGTCATCACCACGCCAGAAGCGGATTCTGAAACCTGCGCGCGCTTTTATGAACAGCATAAGGCCAGTTTTCTGGATAAAAAGACGGATAAAATTCTGGCCTATGAATTGGTTGAACCGCATATCTCACAATATCTGGAAGACAGAGCCTATCACGCCGCCTTCCACGCCTATCTTGATGTTTTGATGTCAAAAGCCAAGATTGTTGGTCTCGCAGCATAAACATACCAAAGAAGCTATATTAAAAGGGAGGCAGAAGCCTCCCTTTTTTTTGTGGATATATGGGTTATTTATGTCAATTCTTTGAATTCTTCTGACGTTTCGTTATATTCCAGCAAACGACCTTCGCCGATGTCATAATGCCAAGCATGGATTTTAAGGCGATCCTGCGTCATGGCTTCTTTAACCCAAGGGAATGTGACAAGATTTTTGAGGGATATCAGGCTCGCGCGTTGTTCGCATATTTTTGCGCGGCTTTCGATGTCGGCAGCGGCTTTTTCCTGATCTGTGAAGACGGCGGCATCATCAACAATCTGCATCCAGGGCCGGATGAAGCTGTAATGTTTGGCCGGCTCGGGATTTTCTGGTTTTGGATTATCGTGATCTGCCATAAGTGCGCGAATGCCGCCGCAACCGCTATGGCCCATAATGACGATATGTTCGACTTTCAAATGAATAACGGCAAATTCAATGGCGGCACTGGTGCTGTGATGGGTATTGCCGCTTTCATGGTAAGGCGGCACCAGATTGGCCACATTATTCACCACAAAAATATCGCCCAGACTGGCTCTGGTGATGATTGCCGGATTAACGCGGCTGTCACTACAGGCGATGATCATGACTTTGGGGCTTTGGCCTTCTTTGGCTTCACTGAGCCAAGCGGAATTTTCCTGTGATAGATATTGGCTCCGGAAGGCTTTATACCCTTCAAGGAGCTTTGCGTAAGATGCCATAATTTGAGAAATCCTATAATAAATTTTGTGTAAATCTAAATGCTGATTTGTTTCAAGCCAGCAACATTATGATAATAGCCATTGGAAAAGCAGGGCGCAATCATTTCCGCTTCAAGCAGATCGTTTACTTGGTCGATGGCGATTTTTTCATCAAGGAAATCCCGGGTTAACTGGCTGATTTTCACCATATTCACATCATGGGGCGACAGGCGAAAATTTTGGATGCCCATGGCGCAAAGCTCCGGCAATTCCGCCATAAGATTACAATAGCTATAAGACAGGGTCTGCAAGCCATTAATGGCCAGAAATCGCTGGCCATCCATGGTATCCACGGTCAAACCATTCGGATCTTTTGCGCAAACATATTGACAGCCATCTTTATGGATTTTATGGGCGCGGGCATGATAACAACGGGCGGAAATGGCCAAGGGCAGACGCCCAAAAGTCTGCACTTCCAATTCTGCTTTAGCAACCTTGGCAAGGGCGCGAAGTGAGGCTGCGGGCAGCTCCGGCGGCAGAGAAATCCTTATTGCCCCGTGATCCTCGTAATATTTTAAGCTCGCTTCATTATAGATATTGATGAAAGGGCCGATAGCATGATCCTGATCTTGCAACAGGCTTACCGCAGACAGGTCGTTCCCCTCAATCAAATAATCTTTTGCCATGGCGGTGATGTCCCGCGTTGCTGTCATATCCCGGTCATCCAGAACCAGCATCAGGCTGGATAAAATCACCTTCTTCCCGGCTCTTTCCAGTCGATCTATCACCTCGGGCAGATAATTTTTTCCGGCCATTCTTTTGCCGCAGACCACTTCGCCCAGATATACATGGTCGATCGGCGCTTCATCGGCGATGGCAAAATAAAAATCGCGGATTTTATCATCTTCCCAATGAAATAATAAGGGGCCAAGGGAGAGTTTGCCAAATTTCATCACATCCATTTTCTATTATAGGCTCCTGTTGTATTTTGCCCGCCTTCGGACAGGTTATCCATGTCTATGATCAGCCTTTCGCCGCGCATCGCGGCATCAATGGCTTTGCGGAAATTTGCCGTCACTTGGCGCACATAAGCCTTGCTGCGCTGTCGGCCCTCAATTTTCAAGGCGCTGACGCCGGCTTCCATCAATTCCGGTAATATGCGGGTGACATTCAGGCTGGTGGGTTCTTCAAACAGGTAACCGGTTTCCTCATTGGCCGTAAAACGCCCCTTGCACAGGGTGGGGTATCCGGCTTGCTCGCGGGGGCCAAACTTATTGATGGTAAAATCCGCCAGATTTGTTTTGAGATCCTGACCCTGATGGATATATGTCACATGGCTGGCGGGGGAACATACGCCGTTCATATTCGGAGATTTTCCCGTGATATAGGATGACAGGCTGCACCGGCCTTCTGCCATGGGACACATGCCGCCAAAGGCAAAAACTTCTGTTTCTATGTCAATTTTCTGATTAATGTCCTGAATTTCCGGCAGGGTAAGAACGCGGGGCAGAACAACGCGCCGAATGCCGAATTCCCTGACATAATGATTGATGGCCGCGGCATTGGACGCGGATGCCTGCACAGATAAGTGCAATCTCAGATCAGGATGGGTTCGCGCCGCATAATCAAGCAAACCAATATCGGCCAATATAATGGCATCAACATTTAATTTTGCCGCATTATCCACGGCATTGATCCACGGCTGGCCGCGCCCGGCAGCAGCATAAGTATTGACGGCCAACAGGACTTTTGCGCCTTTTGCATGGGCATAATCCAAACCCTCGGCCAGTTCATCAACGGAAAAATTCAAGCCCGGGAAATTGCGGGCATTGGTTTCATCGCGAAAGCCCAAATATACCGCATCCGCGCCTTCATCCACAGCAACGCGCAGGGCCGCAGGGGTGCCCGCCGGGCATATAAGCTCTAATTTTGTCATATCTTTGTTTTCCGGCTCAGGCTTTGCAGGCGGTTTTGGGTTTTGGTCAGCATCTTGTCCAGATGATCCAATCTGTTTCGGAGGTTTTGATTGTCATATTCCAGCCCCTCGCAACGTTTTGACAGGGGAAGGGTTATGGCCTGGCCGATTAAGCCCATATTGCGCGACAGGTTTTGATACAGACGCTCGCCAACATTTAAGACGGCCTTTGCCGGCCCTGCCAACAGGCCAAAGGAGGCAATGATTTCTGCCCGAAGATCAATATCGTCGCTGTCGACAGCATTGCGCAGGGTCAATAAGGCCGCCGTATCGCCTTCTATTGTCAAATGGCGGGAGAAAAATAAGGCATCGCCGTCCAGCTTTCCGTCCATCATATCCATAAGCGATAAAAGTGGCCCGCAGATTGTCACATCTGCAAGACCCATAAATTCATCCTCAATTTGGCAGGACATATGATTTTTTTGAATGGTCAGGCGAAAGTCATGGGGAAAATCCGTTGGCCGGATGAGAAATGTCGTGCCCGCGATCTGTTCAAGCCGGGCAAGAATAGCGGGATGGTTTTTCTGAATGTGATCTGCGGTATATTGAAGCCATCGATTGAGCGGCGCTCTGGGCAATGGTTTGATCATCAAGCCCGCCATTAACAGGGGCGAGAACGCGTCATTTGCGTTATGATTATCTGGCTCAAGGGACATATTCAGCTTTTTCAAATTGTTGTTTTTCGGGCATGTATAACCTGTTTATTAAGTAAGCCGATTGATTCATGTCAAGGAAGCTTATGGATAATTGGTTGTTTTTATTGGTCTTTTAGACATTAAATATTTTTTTTGATATTTTTGCAGATCAAATTTCCCATACTGAAAAACATCGACATTGCAATTAGTTAACCGAGCGTTCGAGGAATTTTCTTTCTCCAATAGGTTTAATAAGACATTTTCTTTCATAAAACTGCGCGTTTTAAACGTTTTATCCTTGCGATTACTGATAAATATGATACATTTTATTTAAATTTAAGAAAATTAATGTATCATATTTATCGGTAATCATTGACTGTGAACAGGAGAAGACGATGAGTTCGAAGGCTGAACAAGTTTCCGTAGCGGCAATTAAAACAGGCATAACGCATCAGATGACGGGCAATGAAGCCATGGCCCGCGGGGCATGGGAAGCCGGCATCAAAGTCGCCTCGGCCTATCCCGGAACGCCAAGCACGGAAATTATGGAAAATATGAGTCATTATCCGGCAGGTGATATTAAAGCCCAATGGGCAACCAATGAAAAGGTCGGCCTTGATGTGGCTATTGGCGGCTCCTTTGCCGGGGTGCGGTCCCTGACCATGATGAAGCATGTGGGCCTGAATGTGGCGTCCGATGCTTTGATGTCACAGTCGTATATCGGCGCGCACGGCGGTTTGGTGCTGATTGTGTGTGATGACCCGGGCATTCACAGTTCCCAGAATGAACAGGATAGCCGAATTTTCGGTCAATTTGCGCAGGTTCCCGTGCTTGAGCCTTGTGATGCACAGGAAGCGCTGGATTTTACAAAAATAGCTTTTGATATTAGCGAGCGATTTGACACGCCGGTGATTGTGCGCAGCACAACCCGAATTTGCCATACGCGAAGCCCCGTGCTGGTGAGCCCGCGCGTGGTGCCAAAAGACCTTGGGTTCAAGTCGGATGTTGTTAAGAATGTGATGGTGCCGGGCCACGCCCGCGCCCGCCATCCTTTTGTTATTGCGCGGCTCGCGCGGTTGGCAGAGGAACTGGAAACTTCAGACCTGAACCGAATTGAAATGGGGCCATCAGATGTTGGTATCATTACCGCCAGCATGAGTTATGTCTATGTGAAGGAAAATCTGCCGGATACCAGCGTTTTACAGCTTGGTTTGAGTTTTCCGCTGCCGAAAAAACTGATTGAGGATTTTTGCGCCAAACATGACCGTATTATCGTGGTTGAGGAATTGGAGCCGGTGATAGAAAATCAGATGAAAGCATGGGGTCTGAAAGTAGAAGGCAAGGAGTTTTTCCCGCGCCTTGGCGAATTTTCGCCGGAACTTGTGCGGGCTAGCTTTGAACAGGCCGGGCTGCTTGAGCCAGAAGAAAATACGGTGATACCGGCCTTTGAACCTTTGATCCGTCCGCCTGTTCTCTGCGCCGGATGCCCACATGCCATGAGCTATACCGCCATACGCAGCCTTGATGTCTGGGTGGCAGGTGATATTGGTTGTTATACGTTGGCCGTGGGCGATCCGCTGACGGCGATTGATACCACAGTGGCCATGGGATCCAGCATTGGCAATGCGGTCGGTATGTATTTGGCCGGATTATCAGATAAGCCCATTGTGGCGACCCTTGGCGACAGCACTTTCCTCCATTCCGGAATTCCGCCCTTGATTGATGCGGTTTATAATGACGCCAATATTACGGTGATTCTGCTGGATAACCATATTACCGCCATGACCGGCGGTCAGGAAAACCCAAGTACGGGCAAAACATTGCGCGGCGACCAAACCCATAAGCTGGATTTCGAAGAGATGATCCGGGCCTGCGGCGTTGAATGGATTGAACGGGTGGATTCATATGATGCCGGTTCCATGATGCAAACCATGCGCGAAGCCATTGCGTACCGCGGGGTATCCGTTTTAATAGCGGATCGGCCCTGCGTCCTTGATCCGGTGAAGATCAAAGGCCCGACAATGACCGTGAGTAGTAAGGATTGCAACGCCTGTCAGGGCTGTATGAATTTGGGCTGCCCCGCCCTGATCTGGAGTGATGAATGGTTCGAAGGTCGCCATATTGTCAAAATTGACCCGGCCGCCTGCATAGGCTGCTCCATGTGCGCGCAATTCTGCCCAACCGGTGCCATTCAACCGACCGTAAATTCAAAAGGCGAGAAAATCGCGCCTTGTGGAGGAGCATGATCATGGCCAAAGCAAAGAAAAATAAATCATCCCGCAAGGTGGATCTTGCGAACCGCATGCCGTTAAAGTTAAACCCGGGAAGACTGGATCCGGAGACATCGGACGAAGCGATTAATGTTTTGATCGTTGGTGTTGGGGGACAGGGCGTCATTATGGTGTCAAAGGTATTGGCGCAAATTTGCCAAAATCTGGGGCTTCAGGTGAAACAGAGTGAGGTTCACGGCATGGCAAAACGCGGCGGTGTGGTGTTCAGCCACGTGCGTTTTGGCAAAACCGTCTGGTCACCCACCATTCCCATGGGCAAGGCCGATGTCTTGATTGCCCTTGAATGGGCAGAGGGATTGCGATGGATGAATTATTTGCGGCCTGCTACCGGAATTTTCATAACGGACACCAAACGTATCGTCCCGCCCTTTGCCTGCCGCTCGCGCATTTTGGGCGCAGATATTGGCTATTCAAAGAATACGCCGGATGATGTTATCGGAAAAGTGGCTGAGGCTTTTGCCATCGATGCCACGGATATGGCCGCAAAGGCCGGCAATGAACTGGCCGCCAATACGCTTCTTCTGGGGGCCTTATCGACCACCTTGACCTTTTCAAATGAGGTCTGGAGAGAGGTCATCGCCCAGATGGTGCCGCCCAAAACCATAGAGGTCAATCTTAAGGTATTTGATCAGGGGCAGAAATGGATCGAAGGCTCCCGCAAAGGCGAGCCGGTAGAAGGATCGGCCTTTGTTCCGCTTGTGCAGCCGGAAGAATATCCTATGCGCACCACGCTTTCCATAACCGAAGAATGGTGTAAAGGCTGTGATATCTGTATCAAAATGTGCCCGGAGCGTTGCTTAACCTTGAATAAGGATCAGGTGGTGGAACTTGCTGACCCAGAAAAATGTACGGGTTGCCACATATGTGAATGGCTCTGCCCGGATTTTGCCATTTCTCTTAATCCCGCCCTAAATCCCCCCTCTAATCCTAAAGTTCAGGAGGCCGTAGCATGACCGGACAAGCTTCACAAAATACACTTAATAGTCAGGATGCCATAAATATTCAGGGCAATCACGCCTGCGCCCTTGGGGCGGTTGCCGCAGGATGCCGCTTTTATGCCGGTTATCCGATCACGCCGTCTTCGGAAGTGGCCGAGCGATTGGCTTCGGCATTACCCGAAGTTGGCGGTGTCTTCATACAGATGGAAGATGAGATCGCCTCAATCGCCGCGACACTTGGTGCGAGCATGGGCGGCGTTAAAGCCATGACCGCCACCAGTGGGCCGGGTTTCTCGTTGAAACAGGAAAATCTGGGTTATGGCATGGGCGCGCAGATTCCCTGTGTCGTCGTTAATGTCATGCGCGGCGGCCCGTCAACGGGCATGCCGACCCGCCCTTCTCAAGGGGATTTGATGCAGGCCCGTTGGGGCACCCACGGTGATCATCCGGTGATTGCGCTGACCCCGGGTTCTGTGGAGGAAATCTATACTCAAACGGCCCGTGCCTTTGCCCTGTCGGAACAATTGCGCATTCCGGTATTGGTTCTGTTCGATGAAAGTCTGGGGCATCTTGTGGAAACGATCTGTTTGCCGGATGTGACAGAATATGAAAATACAGTGCGTAAATGGGCCAGCGGCAAACCCGAGGATTATCAGCCTTACCGTCCTGATGCGGACGGCGTTGCGCCCATGGCGCGGCCCGGAGATGGTTACCGGGTTCATACCACAGGCTTGACCGTGAGTGAAAGTGGCTTCCCAACGCAAAAATCTATTGAGGTAGATCGCGCCATGAAACGTTTATTTAACAAGATGGAGATTAACAAGGATTTGATCGAGAGTTTTGAAGATGTTGAATGTGAGGATGCAGATGTGGTGATTGTTGCCTTGGGAATTGTCGGGCGCGCGGCCCGTAAGGCCGTGCGGGAACTTCGTGCCGAGGGGCTTAAAGTTGGTCTTTTCAGGCCAATTACCCTATGGCCTTTCCCGACGGAGACATTTCGCAAGCTGACTAAAAAGACCAAAAACTTTGTGGTTGCGGAAATGAACAGCGGTCAGATGATACTGGAAATCGGGGCTGCGAAACAAGGAAAACAAACAGTTTCCGGCCTGAACCGTTATGACGGGGATCCTATATCTCCGTCTCAAATCATCAATGCCGTTAAGGAGGTTCTTGATCATGAATAAGCATGTTATCCCCCAGGCTGAAGAGCCGCTAAAACAGAATAATCACCAGGATAATCACCTGGAGAATATTAGAGATTTCGAAATTCAGGATTATCTGCGCCTTGATTTATTCCCCCATTTTATGTGCCCGGGATGTGGCCATGGAATTGCCCTCAGGGCGCTTCTTTGGGCGATTCATATTCAGGGCATAGACAAGAATAAACTGGCGATCGTCAGCGGCATTGGTTGCTCTGGGCGGGTTGGTACCTATATTGACGCCAATACCTATCATACCACTCATGGCCGGCCTCTGGCCTTTGCCACCGGTTTGAAAATGGCGCGGCCTGATTTGCATGTGGTGGTCATCACCGGTGACGGGGATTGTCTGGCCATTGGCGGCAATCATTTGATCCACGCCGCGCGGCGCAATCTGGACATCACCTGTATTATGCTGAATAACGAAATTTACGGCATGACGGGGGGCCAAGTATCGCCGACCACGCCCCATGACCGTTTCACCACGACCACACCAGCCGGTAATATAGAACCTGTTTTTGATGCCAGCCGTCTGGCCGAGGCCGCCGGGGCCGGATTTGTAGGCCGCGAGGTGACGATACATGTGCCGCGCCTCAGAGATTTGATTTCTGAAGGACTGGACTATAAAGGGTTTTCTTTCATTGAGGTTATGTCAGACTGTACGGAAATCAATGGCCGGAAAAATGATCTGGGGTCATCATCGGAAATGGTACTGGGCCAGACAAGAAACATGCGTCCTAATGAATATGACAATAATGTGGTTGATCATCCCTTCCGCCCCAATAGCCTGAATACGGGCGTTTTTGTGAAATCAGATCGGCCGGAATATGGCGCAAGTTACCGTGATATGGTTGATGGTATACAAAAAAAACAGAAAGGTCATTGAGGATGAAAAATCTTGAAATGCGGTTTAGCGGTGCAGGGGGTCAAGGACTTCAGCTCTGTGCAAAAATATTCTCCAGCGCATTGACGGGGGAAGGGTATCATGTATCCATGTCGCAAAGTTATGAGCCGACGTCACGCGGCGGTTTAAGCCGGGCCGATATTGTGGCCAGTGCCGGAACGCCGGATTACCCGCTGACCACTGATCTGGATACACTATTGATATTGGATCAGGCCGCTGCGGAGGCATCAGAAGGCCTCATTCGGGACGATGCCTTGGTTATTATCGACCCGAGGCGCACGAAAAAACCGCCAAAGGGAAAATTTAAGGTCATTGAATTACCGTTAAGCGCCACGGCCATTGCCTTGGGGTCTGAGCGGATAACCAATGTGGTGGCAACCGGCGTTATCGCAGAATTATCAGAGGATATTGATCTGGAAATTATTGAGAACGCTTTGCGGTCGATATCACCAAAGAAATTCTTAACGTTGAATATGGATGCTTTGCGCGCGGGCGTTGACCTTGCAAGAGGGGCAAAAGCGGCTTAAAATAAAAAACTTAAAACTTAAAAAAACAGGGAAAAATAATATAATGACGATGTTTGCAGGGATTAACGGATTTGAATATGCCAGCCGGGATGACATTGAGGCTGTTCAATTAGAGCGCATGAAATGGTCGCTCAAGCATGCCTATGACAATGTGCCTTTTTATCGAAAGGCTTTTGATGAAAAGGGGGTCCACCCAGACGACCTTCACGCGCTGGGTGATTTGGCAAAATTTCCTTTCACGGTAAAAAAAGACCTAAGAGATAATTATCCCTTTGGTCTTTTTGCTGTTCCAACAGAAAAAATTTCCCGCATTCATGCCTCAAGCGGCACAACGGGAAAGCCCACTGTTGTCGGTTATACCGAGCAGGATATAGATGTCTGGTCAGAAGTGATCGCCCGCTGTATTCGCGTGGCGGGCGGGCGGGCCGGTGATATGGTTCATGTGGCTTTTGGCTATGGGTTGTTTACCGGCGGGCTTGGTGCCCATTACGGGGCAGAGCGCGCGGGCTGTACGGTGGTGCCGGCCTCTGGCGGCGCAACGGCGGCACAGATCCAGATCATTATGGATTTCAAACCGCGAATCATTATGGTAACGCCGTCTTATATGTTGTCGCTGGCCGATGCTTTTGACAAGGCGGGGATTGACCCCCGTTCGACATCCCTTGAAATTTCCATGCATGGGGCAGAGCCCTGGACCGAAGAAATGCGCCGTGAGATCGAGCAGCGTTTTGATGTGAAGGCTATTGATATTTATGGCCTTTCCGAAGTGATGGGGCCGGGCGTTGGCTCTGAGTTTGGGGAAAGTCAGGATGGCCTGACTATTTGGGAAGATTTATTTTATCCGGAAATAATCGATCCGGAAACCGGCGAACTTATGCCCGACGGCGAAGAAGGTGAATTGGTCTTTACCTCACTTTGTAAAGAAGCTTTTCCAATCATACGGTACCGGACTCGTGATTTGACAAGGCTCCTGCCGGGGTCTTTATCCAAAATGCGCCGCATGGCGCGGATTTTTGGCCGTACAGATGATATGATGATCATTCGCGGCGTCAATATATTTCCGACCCAGATCGAAGAGATTATTTGCCGGGACGAACGGCTTACCCCCCATTATTTCTGCGAAATTCGCCGGCCAAAAGTCATGGATGAACTGACGGTTGTTGCGGAAGCCAAGCAGGCGTTTTCAGATGATCATAACAGAGCTCATATTGCAGAAGAACTAAAGAAGAGCATTAAAAACCTTTGCGGCGTGAGTGTGAAAGCAGATGTTCGGGAGCCGGGCGGAATTCCGCGTTCCGCAGGCAAAGCCCAGCGCGTCTTTGATTTTCGGAATTTGGCAGATAAATAAATCTTAGGTCATTGCCGCGCATTAATATTTTCTATAATCGCCTTGACAGTCTGGCGTTGCCCCCCCAAGGGCGGGGCCTTGTGAAAGGAAAATTCAGGATATTTTTTTGCGGCAATGTCTGTCTCAGCATGTATATCAGACAGCAGACGTCCTGAAAACAGGAGATATGGCAGGATGATCACATGCTTGTAATGTGAACTTGCCGCCTGCGTGAGGGCCGTGCTGAGGCGCGGGACGGCTCCAGAATTATAACAATATTGGCTATCCCCCAAGTCAAGCCTTTCATGTAATTTTTGGCAGAGGTTAATGGTCTGATCGGTAATATGGCGGTCTTTTGATCCGCGTCCGACAAGGAGCAATTTACAGTCTTCTGCCCGGCCCTTTGGCATGACGGATATGACGGCATTTGCGGCGGCCTCAATAACGGCTGGGGAAAGCCCCAGAAATGAGCCATAATGAAGTCTCACATCTGGATGGTGTTCGACAAATTCTGATATAATTTCTGGAATATCGCGGGTGGTGTGGCCCGCGTTATAAAGGGTGACGGGCTGCAGGATGATGTCGCGAATGCCCTGATCATAGAATGCCTGAAGACCATCCTGGATGCCGGGGGCGTTAAATTCCAGAAAAGCAACCCTGACCGGTTGATCTGGTAATTTCCGCCGGATATTTTCCGCCAGATCATGGAATTCTTTGGCGGCCTTTGGATTTCGGCTGCCATGCCCGCATAACAAGACGGCGGGGGCCGAAATCTTGACAGGTGATAAAGGGCCAGTCATATTCTATACCCTATTCATCGGCGTCAAATTTAATGCCCTGTGCCAGCGGTAACTCAGTTGAATAATTCAGCGTACTGGTCATACGCCGCATATAGGCTTTCCAACTGTCAGACCCGCTTTCGCGCCCGCCGCCGGTTTCTTTCTCGCCGCCAAAAGCCCCGCCGATTTCAGCGCCGCTGGTGCCAATATTGACATTGGCAATGCCGCAATCACTGCCTGCTTCACAGGTGAAAGTCTCAGCCTCCAAAACATCACGGGTGAAAATCGCCGATGACAGGCCTTGGGGCACGTCATTCTGGCGCTGAATGGCCTCTGTCAGATCAGTATATTTGAAAATATAAAGGATCGGCGCAAAAGTTTCTTCCTGCACATTATCCCCATCGCCGGACATTTCCACGATGGCTGGATTAACATAATAGGCCTCGGGAAAGTCAGCTTCCATGATCCGCTCGCCGCCAATGATTTCTCCGCCATTTGATTTTGCCAGATTGAGGGCCGCCGTCATATTGTCATAGGCTTGTTGATCAATCAACGGGCCAACCAGCGTTTTGGGATCAAGGGGATCACCAATGGATAATCCCTGATATGATTTTTTCAGACGCGACACCAGCCTGTCATAAATATCCACATGGACAAACACCCGCCGGGTCGAGGTGCAGCGTTGCCCGCAGGTACCAACCGCGCCAAACAAGATGCCTTGAAAGGCCAGATCAAGATCGGCGGAAGGGGCAACAATGATGGCATTATTACCGCCAAGTTCAAGAATGCTACGGCCAAAACGGGCCGCGACTTTTGGCCCGACAATGCGGCCCATGGCGGTGCTGCCCGTGGCGCTGATAACGGGAATGCGCTTGTCTTCGACCATAAGTTCCCCGATGTCCTTCTCGCCGATTAGAATTTGGCTCAGACCGTCCGGCGCATCTTCGCCAAAACGCTTGCAGGCTTCGTCAAATAATTTCTGGCAGGCAAGGGCTGTCAGCGGTGTTTTTTCCGATGGTTTCCAGAGGGTGCTGTCGCCGCAAACCAAGGCCAACGCTGCGTTCCAAGCCCAGACGGCCACGGGAAAGTTAAAGGCTGAAATAATGCCCACCGGCCCGATAGGCTGCCAATATTCACGCATTTTATGAAGCGGTCGCTCGGAGGCAATGGTCAAGCCATAAAGCTGACGGCTAATCCCCACGGCAAAATCACAAATGTCGATCATTTCCTGAACTTCGCCGAGGCCTTCCTGATATATTTTTCCGCATTCCAGCGAAACCAGTGCGCCCAGGGCTTCTTTCTTTTCCCGCAGAATTTCCCCAAGCAGGCGGACCAATTCGCCGCGCCGAGGCCCCGGCACCATGCGCCAGTCCTTAAAAGCGGCCACAGAATCAGCAATTTTTTGCTCTACTGTTTTGGCCGTGTCGGTGCGAACCATACCAATCTGCGCGCCATCACGCGGACTATGAACGGCCAATGTGCCGCCGCTAAGGTCGTTGTCTGTCAGATTCAATTGGCTAAAGATTTCTTGAATATTCATGAGCTTTCCTGTGATTGTCTCTTAATTTCTTCTTTAATTTGATTATTTCTTCGAAAAATATACATTTGTCAACATAAATTGAACAATTATAATCTAATAATAGACTTATGGTTATAATTTCTGGTTACTGCGACAGCAATGATAAAAAGAAAAACTGGAAATGGGGAATATAACGCACCGTCTACCAGAGCATTCAGGGTTGTTGAGAGAGCGAGACCATAGGCAATCAAAGGCATTATACTGATCTGATCCGGTGTGCGATAAAACGCCCAGCCCCTGGTCCAGAATATTGTGAGAATTCCGGCTAAAAAGGGCAGGCCCCCGATGAGGCCCCAAGCGAGCATGGCTTGAATAAGAATATTATGAGGTTGAGCAAATGTTCCGGAGGCAGATTGAATCACGGTTTTGGTTTGGCCCGCGCCGATTCCAAACCAGATATTCTCTTTCCAAATATTAATTGCTTCTACCCAAAAAAAGGTGCGTCCGGCGCTAAAGGCGGCAATGCTATCCACCTCCGTGATTTTTGTCAGGAACCTGAAGATGCCATAAGATCCGTTGGGAACAGGCAGGAATATTGATGTTGCCGCCGCGAGAATCATAATGAAAAAGTTGACTAACAGAATTCTTTTCCAGCCAGCGGGTTTGAAGAATATCAACAGGCTGCCAATGGCGGCGGCGGCGGCAATGCTTGACCCGCGCCCACCGCTCCAGAAAAGCATGACCCAGCAGATAAACAACATCAGAAAAACCAGGCTTGTGAGAAGCGTCGAAGATTTTTGAAATTTTTTGGTCAGGAGGGAAAGCCCCAGAATAGTTGTGAGGCTGCCCAGAAAATAATCCAGATGCCGGACATTCTCAAAACCGGGTAATGACCAAATCCAGTCAAAGCCGGGGGCATCATAGGTTCCATATAGTTTTAACCAGAAAAAGGGCAGAAAAACAACGGCAGAAAGCAGGATGGAAAATATGAGTAGGCGGCCCGCCTGGGGCTGGGTTTTTAAATAGCTGCTCAAGGCAACAAAAAAGAAAAAATGAATAAAAAATTGCGTCGTGACGATAATGCCGCCAGCTTTTAGGGGCATATTGGGAATATTGAATAGAGCGACGGCGGCCCAGATAAGAAAGCCGGTCCAAAGAATAGCCGGCAAGTGATTAATCGGGTAACCATGCCGCCATTTTGTGATCAGCATAATAAAAATAAAAAGAATTTCGATGAAGCTAATCATGATATAAAATACAGGCTCCAGCAGGTTCCCCGTAAGAGGAGGATAGGTAAAAACCCTGATTGTCGGGATGAATATTATGGCAAGAACAAGAAAACGGCCCGCTAAATGCAATTGTTGAAATCTTGCAAGTGAGACTATATCGTGAAATGAAGTCATGGTTGTTTCCAGACGTTTAAAGACAGGCATAAATAAGAGGGTAACCTTGTTACAGCTTACGATCAAATTTTTCTGACAAGATGATGTGGCTTTCTGTTTTGATGATGCCGTCCATCATGGCAATCTCGGTGAGGACGCGGTCCATTTGTCGGTTGTCACGGGTTCTGACCAAGGTGATAAAGTCATAGAGACCGGCCACCGTTACAAGGCTGTCTATTTCTGCCATGGCCCGCATTTTTTCTTCTATTTCTTTGGCCTTTTTGGGATCACGGGTAATTAGAACATAGCAGCTTGAGTGGTTGTCAGCGTCAAAATCTTTTAATTTTACGGTATAGCTGTCGATGATCTTTTCTTCGAGGCGCGTCAGCATCATATGGACTGTAGACCTTGCTAAATTCAATTGCCGGCCCAATTCCGCCGCACTTAACCGGCTGTTCACTTTAAGCAGGTCCAAAAGCTTTTGTTCTTTTTTTTGCAACCTCATTCATAGACTTTCGTGATATTTTTTGATTTTTCGAACAAATGTATAATGAAAATGACGATTGGTCATAATAATAGGACAATATCCTATAGGTCAATATATAATCATCATCACCTTGCTTTAATTAGGTCTGACATTACCCTAGAATGGTGTAATAATATTTTTAATCAGGGGAGGTGAAGGATGACGACGGTGGATAATGACAGGTCAATAGTGATTATGGGCGGCGGGCCGGCTGGTGTTTTTACCGCATGCGGCCTTGTTGATCTTGGCTACCCTGCGACGATCATCACCCGGCCCCGGCCTTTTCCCGCGTGGGAGGGCATCTCTGAACGGCCCCGCACCAGTTTGCAGCATTTTGGATTTAGGGCGGCGACGGCGAGCATTGGCCCCATGGTGACCCGCGCGGCCCATTGGAATGGCCAGTCTCAAGACCAGAACCGGGAATATATCCTCAACCGCCAAACTTTCGATCAGGCTTTGTTACGGGATGCAAAAAACAAAGGCGTTCAGATCATTCATGGCCGTGTGGAGAAGGCCGTGCGCCACGAAAGCGGTTGGGAAATTTCATATGTCACTTCAGATGCGCCGCCTCATCAAAAGGTCAAGATCAAGGCGGATTTTCTGGTAGACGCGCGGGGGCGTGAGAGTAAGCTTGCCAAAGTGGGTGATCGAGATATCGCAGAAGGTGATTCTACGTCCGGGCCAGCAACCTCTGCTCTGCTGAAATCTTATGAGGTTTCCCTTGACCTTGACGCCATGACGTCGGTGGCGTCTTTCCCAAAGGGCTGGGCGTGGTTCCTTAGGGACGGCAAAGGGACGGCTATTCTTCAGATATTTATCAGCAGTGAAAAAGGTGAACTTCCCTCCAAAGCGGGGTTGGATCAATATTTCTCAGAATTGACCAACATATTGCCTGAGTCCGAAGCATGGCTGCGCGGGGCAACAGGCCAGACAAGCGGGGTTTCTGTTCGAACGGCGGCACCCAACAGGGCGGCCCCCGCAGGCGGGGATGATTTTCTGGTGGTGGGAGACGGCATGCTTGCCCTTGACCCTCTATCCGGTAACGGTATTTTTTATGCTATCGGCAGCGGACTTTCGGCGGTGCCCGTGATCAATAGTCTGCTTAAAAAGCCGGAAGATAAAGATCTGGCCCTTCAATTTTATCAGGAGCGACTCGATAATGCTTTTAAAGCGGGCTGCCTTATGGGGCGGGAATTTTATGCCGCCGAGGAACGTTGGCCGGAGGAGGCATTTTGGAAGGCGCGCCGTCTTTGGCCGCGCGGCGAGGAGGTCTCTCATCCAGATCCCCATTCAGATATCCTGTCGCAGCCGGCTGAAATTTGCAAAAAACCTGTGGTTAAAGATGGCTTTGTCGCGCTCGAAGATGTCATAGTCACAGCGGATCATCCGCGCGGGGTCTGGAAAATTGACGGCATTCCTTTGGTAAAGCTTATGACATTTCTGGTGGCAGAGAAGACTGACAGTGAAACTGCGGCAACTTTCGGGGCCGAGGCGGCACAAGTGACTGCCGCGCGAAATTGGTTATTATCCAGAAATATACTGCCAGAAACTCACCGAAAGCATAATAGGAAAACTTGATTTGGATCAGACGGGAAAAAATAAAAGAAAGCGTCAAAATGCGCTGGCATGGGTGGGTAGATTTATCCGTCCCGAAGTCAAATCCATGAGCCTCGTCATGCTGCTCGCGGCCTGTATGACGGGTTTTGCGCTGGCCCAGCCTTATTTTACAAAAATATTGATTGATGACGGCTTGATGGCGGGCGATATGAATGTGGTGATTCGCTTTGCGGTGTTGATCGTCATCATGGCGATTATCGTTTTTGTCGTCAGCGGGTTTAACCGCTGGCTATATGTGGCTTTGTCGGGCCGTATTTTATTTCAGCTCAGGGAAGATGTTTATGCCCGCCTCATGAAATTATCGCCGGATTTTTTTGGCCATTGGCGCACCGGTGATATTGTCTCGCGCCTTGACGGTGATGTGGCCGAGGTTCAACGGTTTGCCACCGACAGCCTTTTGGCGGCTGTCAATGGCACATTGGCCCTCATCGGCAGTCTGGCCATCATGTTGATGCTCAGCTGGCAATTGACCCTGATTGCTTTTGCCCTGTTGCCTTTGCAGGTTATATTCCTGCGAAAAATGCGCCCCTTGGTGGAAAAGGGCAGTTTAACCTTACGGGAAAAATCATCAGACATTAGCAGCTTTTTCATTGAAACCCTGTCATCGGTTAAATTCATTCAATCCATGTCGGGGGCATCTGGTGAGCAGGCACGGCTGTCAAATCTAAACCGTTCTTATCTTGACGAATTGTTGAAATTACAGGTCATCAACCATATGACCGGCGGCATCCCCGGGTTATTGACCAGCGCGGCCACCGCCGGTGTTTTTATCCTTGGCGGCTATTTTGTCACGCAAGGATCGGCGACCATCGGCACGCTCATCGCCTTTTCCGCTTATATGGCGCGGGCGACAGGGCCGGTGCAGACGTTTCTTGGGCTTTATGTGGCCTATCAGCGCGCGATGGTCAGTCTGGTTCGGGTGCGGGAATTACGAAAACAAAGAATATTGATCCATGATCCTGAAAAGCCAATATTGATTAAAGGCAAAGTTCGCGGCGATATAAAGCTGGATCAGGTCAGCTTTTTTTATGACAAGGCACAGGCCCAAGGAGTGCGGGATATATCCCTGCATATCTCCCCCGGCGAGAAAATTCTCATCACTGGCCCGTCAGGTTCTGGAAAATCAACGCTGATTAATTTGCTGCACCGCCATTATGACCCCATTAGTGGGGGCATTATCATGGACGGCGTGCGGTATATTGATATGTCCCTGAAACAATTGCGCGGGATTATCGCGGTGGTGGATCAAAATACCATCCTGTTTCATGGCAGCGTCAAGGAAAATATCACCTATGGTATGCCAGAGGCCACGATGGATCAGGTGATCATCGCGGCCAAAGCATCGCGCATTGATGATTTTATTCAGAGCCTGCCCGAGGGCTATGATACCCATATCGGAGAGCGGGGCGCGCGCCTGAGCGGGGGGCAGAAACAGCGTATATCCATCGCCCGTGCCTTGTTGATGGATCCGCAGATATTGATCCTGGATGAGGCCACATCGGCCGTCGATCAGGAAACCGAGGCGGAGTTTCAGGATATGCTCGATCAGTTTTTTGCAGACCGAACCCGTATTATCATCAGTCATCATGTGGGCGCGATCCATAATCTGGACAGAATTTTTTCTATGCAGAACGGTAAATTAACCGAGGTAACGCCATGAAGACAAGACCGATGAGTCTTGGCTTGGTGGATAGCGGGCTATCGGCAGGTCAGGAAAAACATGTGGTTGCGGGACGTGCTTTTTTGGCAAATACGACCGAACCAATGATGCCAGATACATTTGGGCATGGCACGGCGGTTTGTAACGTTATTCTGCATTATACGCCAAAGATCGCCCTGTATAATGCGCAGGTTTTTGATGGGCGCGGGGTCACAACGGCGGCATCGGTGGTCGCTGCCATTGACTGGCTTGTGCAGGAAAAGGTCTCTATGATCAATTTAAGTCTGGGCCTACGAGAGAACCGCGAAATATTGAAAGAAGCTTGCGCCAAGGCTGTGGCAGCGGGAATTATTCTGATTGCGGCGGCTCCTGCGCAAGGCAAGGCGACTTACCCATCGGCCTATCCCGAAGTCATACGGGCGACAGGCGATGCCCGCTGCGGGGTGGGGGAAATATCTTTTCTTGATTCTGTTCAGGCCGATTTTGGGGGATGTGCGCGGGGTATTAGCCCGGGACTGGATCAGAAACCTTCAGATCAGGCGAGGCGGATAGGGGGCTCAAGTATTGGCACCGCGCATGTTTCAGGTCAGGTCGCGGCTTATTTGCAGGCCGGCGGAAGGGTATCATCTGTTCGGGAATGGCTTGTCTCGCGGGCAGATTATCTTCATAATGAACGCAGAACAGAATAAGATATATTGGACGCCATGTCAGAAGAAAATTTTTCCATCGCAGGGTCAGAAGATTGGTTGACCAAGTTAAATAAAACCATCTGCAAGCTGGGACGGGCGGAATTTGAAGACCGTTTGTTTGATCTGGTCAATGCGGCTGTTGGCGTGGATCATTGCGCGGTTTTCATTAATAATAACGACGGGACAACGGCTCATCTTTTCACCAAAAGCAAGCTGGACGCGGATATTTGCAAGAGCCTCGCCAATGCCTACACAGAAGGGTTCCATGTTAAGGATCCCAAGCTTGCGCCGGCACGGAAAAATTTGAAAAAATCCAGTGATATAAGGCCGGATGATATAAAAATGACGCTGTTGCCCTATATGCCGACCACGGCCTATGATCAGGACTATCAGGATCGTTTTTTTAAAAATACCGGACTGGTTGATAAGGTTTCAAGTCTGCTTCAGACCCGCCAATATACCATTTATTGCAGTTTCTATCGCCTAACGGACAGGGGCCGTTTTGCGCCGCGAGAATTTAACGATTTATCCCGTATTTTGCCCATATTGACCAACTTGATTTTTAAACACTCCCGCTTGCTTGAGCTCAAAGAAAACAGTTCCGAGTTACCTGACCCAATCATAACCCCTGACCCAATCATAACCCAAGTGGCGCTGAGTCGTTCTCCCGATGCCATGACGCATTTGCTCGGGGCGAAAAACGAGATATTCGGCCAATTGACAACGCGGGAGCGAGAGGTCTGCATTCGGATTTTGCAAGGCTATAGTTCTGAGGCCATATCGCTTGATTTAAAAGTGGCGAAATCAACCATAAATACTTATCGCAAGCGGGCTTACGCGCGGCTTGGCATTTCTTCTCAGAATGAACTCTTCAGTCTGTGCCTTGAATTTATTTCCGTCGTCGGATAACCTTCTCCTCGCAAATCTGCTATACTAGGCTGTCCCCATTTATGTGGACAGACAGTTATTTATTTAACATCTATAACAGTATCAAATGAAATCACAAAAACATCACAGCCATAATCAGGGAAAATGAAATATGACCGACAAGAAATTTGCCTCTCAGGCCGACATGGAAGAAAAGAAAATCTCTTTTACCAAATTATCCGAGCATGCCTATGCCTTCACCGCAGAAGGTGACCCGAATACGGGAGTCATCATTGGCGATGATTGTGTCATGGTTCTGGACACGCAGGCAACGCCTGTAATGGCCCAATTGGTTATTGAAGAAATTCGCAAAGTGACTGATAAACCAATTAAATATGTTGTGCTGACCCATTATCATGCGGTGCGTGTTTTGGGGGCCAGCGGCTATAGCCCGGAACATATAATTTGCAGCATGGATACGCGGGATTTGATCGTAGAGCGGGGCGAACAGGACTATAAATCAGAATATGAACGTTTTCCGCGTCTGTTTGATGCCATTGAAAGCGTCCCCGGCCTCACATGGCCGACCCAGACTTTCAAGGGGGAAATGACCATCTGGCTCGGCAGTGTCGAGGTGCAGTTGAAACAGGTCGGACGCGGTCATACCAAGGGCGATACCATCGCGTGGCTGCCCGATGACAAGGTTCTGTTCAGCGGCGATCTGGTTGAATTTGGCGCGACGCCCTATACGGGGGATGCCTA